>JBCNOJ010000189.1:0-8994 GCA_039593925.1 Acidovorax sp. | reverse complement strand
GAAGGTGGACGAGCCGACCCTGACCATGAACTTCTGCGTAAACACCAGCCCGTTGGCCGGCCGCGAAGGCAAGTTCGTGACCAGCCGCCAGATCTGGGACCGCCTGCAAAAGGAACTGCAGCACAACGTGGCCCTGCGCGTGAACGAAACGGACGAAGAAGGTGTGTTTGAAGTGATGGGTCGGGGCGAACTGCACCTGACCATCCTGCTGGAAAACATGCGCCGCGAGGGCTATGAAATGGCTGTGTCCAAGCCCCGCGTGGTGTTCAAGGACATCGACGGCGTGAAGCACGAGCCGATCGAGCTGGTGACGGCCGACATCGAAGAAGGCCACCAAGGCGGCGTGATGCAGGCCCTGGGCGAGCGCAAGGGCGAGCTGGTGAACATGGAGTCCGACGGCCGTGGCCGCGTGCGCCTGGAATACCGCATCCCGGCCCGTGGCCTGATCGGTTTCACCAACGAATTCCTGAACCTGACGCGCGGTTCCGGCCTGATCTCCAACATCTTCGACAGCTATGAGCCGCACAAGGGCGACATCGGTGGCCGCAAGAACGGTGTGCTGATCTCCATGGACGACGGTGAAATCTTCACCTACGCCCTGGGCAAGCTGGACGACCGCGGCCGCATGTTCGTGAAGGCCAATGACCCCGTGTACGAAGGCATGATCGTCGGCATCCACAGCCGCGACAACGACCTGGTGGTCAACGCCACGCGCACTAAGCAGCTGACCAACTTCCGCGTGTCCGGCAAGGAAGACGCGATCAAGATCACGCCCCCGATCGACCTGACGCTGGAATACGGTGTTGAGTTCATCGAGGACGACGAGCTGGTCGAGATCACGCCCAAGTCCGTGCGCCTGCGCAAGCGCCACCTGACCGAGAACGAGCGCAAGCGCGCCGCGCGTTCTTGATCGTTGGGTCGGTTGATCGATAGATTGATCGTTTCGCAAAAGGGCCACTGCCGCGCAGTGGCCTTTTTTCCGTCTGCAACCTGAAACCCATGTTGAAACTCACACATTCCCGCGCTGTGCTGCTCATGGTGGCCGTCACGCTGATGTGGTCCATCGCTGGCGTGGTCACGCGGCACCTGGAGCATGCGGCGAGCTTTGAGGTGACGTTCTGGCGCAGCTTGTTCACTTTGTTGGCACTGCTGGTCATCCTGCCCACGCTGCAGGGTCGGGCGGTGTTTACCTCGATGCGCCACAGCGGCCGCGCGCTGTGGATCTCTGGCGTGTGCTGGAGCGTGATGTTCACGGCGTTTATGGTGGCACTGGTGCTGATGCCGGTGGCCAACGTGCTGGTGACCATGTCGGTGGGGCCGTTGCTCACGGCCTTGTTTTCGTGGATGTTCATCGGCCATCGCATCGCGCCGCGCACATGGGCGGCGATTGCGGTGGCAGGCCTGGGCATCGCGTGGATGTATGGTTCGCAGATGGCCGGCCTGCCGTTGCTTGGCACGTTGGTGGCCCTGTGCGTGCCGGTGGCGGCTGCGGTGAACTGGACGGTGGTGCAGCATTCGCAGCGCCATGGCCATGCGGTGGATTTGGTGCCTGCTGTGCTGGTGGGGGCGGTGATCTCGGTGGTGGCCACGCTGCCCTTGGCATTGCCTTTTGCCGCCTCGGCGCGTGACCTGGGTTTGCTGGCCCTGCTGGGCGTGGTGCAATTGGCGATTCCCTGCGTGCTGGCGGTGCGCTGTGGCCGGGTGCTTAAGGCCCCCGAGATGGCGTTGCTGGGCTTGCTGGAAGTGGTGTTCGGTATCTTGCTGGCATGGCTGGGCGCGGGCGAAGAGCCTGCTCCGGCGGTGCTGACCGGTGGCGTGCTGGTGATCGGCGCGCTGGTTTTTAATGAACTGTTGGGTTGGAAGGAACAAAAATGACGGAGACGGTAGCAATGCCTGAAGTGTTGAGCGAAGTGCGAGGCCAGGTCGGTTTCATCACGCTGAACCGGCCGCGTGCGCTCAATGCGCTCTTTCTGGGTATGGTGCGGGATCTGATGGGCATCCTGCTGGCGTGGCAGAACGATGCACGGGTGCTGGCAGTGGCTATCCGTGGCAGCAACAAGGAAGGCCCGTTCGGCGCCTTCTGCGCGGGCGGCGATATCCGCTTTCTGCACCAGGCGGGCAGCCAGGGCAACCCGCAGCTCGAAGACTTCTTTACTGAGGAATACGCTCTCAACCACCTGATCCACAACTACACCAAGCCCTACATCGCCTTCATGGATGGCATCGTGATGGGCGGCGGCATGGGCATCAGCCAGGGCGCCGCGCTGCGCGTGGTGACTGAGCGCACCAAGATGGCCATGCCCGAGACGGCGATTGGTCTGTTCCCCGACGTGGGGGGCGGGTACTTTCTGAGCCGCTGCCCCGGCCGCGTGGGCGAGTGGCTGGCGCTGACGGGTGACACCATCGGAGCGGGCGATGCCATCGCCAGCCAATTGGCCGACGGTTGCCTGCCTTCGGACCAGCAAGCCACCGTCTGGGAAGCGTTGGGCACACAAAGATTTGCGGATGGCCAAGCAGTCAAAAGCTTTGTTGCTTCTAAATTTGTAGCTGCTGACGCTTTCCAGTCAAGCGCTAGAGCCCAAATTGACCAGTATTTTGGATTGCCCACCGTGGGTGAGATCGTCAAGGCGCTGGAATCTACCGACTCCAACTGGGCACGCACCACCGCTGCCACGCTGCGCAAGCGCTCGCCGCTGATGCTGCATGTCGTGCTGGAGCAAATCCGCCGTGCGCGCGATATGGGCCTGGCCGATGACCTGCGCATGGAACGCGACATGGTGCGCCACTGCTTCTTCGTGCGCCCGGGCCAGAGCGAAACGGTGGAAGGCATCCGCGCGCTGGCCGTCGATAAGGACCACGCGCCGAAATGGAACCCGGCGCGCATCGAAGACGTGACGCCCGAGATGGTGGCCCCATTCTTCGCCAGCCCCTGGCCAGCACACGCCCACCCACTCGCCAACCTGTCCTGACCATCGCGATAGCCCGGAGGTCGGGGGCCGATCTTTGGGTTGCTTGGCGGCGCTTCAGGGATTCAGCTGCTGGTATACCGCCGTTGCCAGGCCCAGCAGTTCAGCGCGTGACAGTTGCCCGCTCAGGGCGTAGCCAAAGCCCGCTTCCGTCCAGTAGAAGCCGGGCACGGGGCCTTCCTGGGTGAACTGGAATGCCGTGGTGGGTGTAGTGGGGGGGGCGGTGCCCAAGGTTTGCGTCGGAGCCCTTTGGTCGGATTGGCGATGATTGGTAGGTGCGGCCGCAGCCGGTGCAAGAGCACCCAAGTACAGCGTGATTCGCTGGCCCGCGCCGTTTTGGTACATGAACTGTGCGCGCACACCCGTGTCGCCGGGCAACAACCGGCCGCCCACGAGTTCATAACCTTGCGGGCCCAGCGCGGGCACCTTGAGGGGGCGGTCCAGCCGTTTGGACAGCCATTGCACCAGGTGCTCTTGCTGCGCCGCCGTCACCTCCACCGGATGGCGCACTTCGGGCTGGTACACCGCGTGGGCCACCGACGCCTGTTGGGCAAAGCGCTGCGCTGGGCCGGTGGCGACCAGCGTGGCGTCATGGCTGGTCGCCAGCGTCTTGCCGTGCCCCGAGATAGGCCACTGCCCTCGGCCCGTCCAACCCAGCACAAAAGCCAGGAGAACTGAGGCAGCCATGCCACCCCAGCGCCACGCCAACGCTTGGCGTTCTCTGCGCTGCGTAGCACGCGATGCTGCTGCCACCAAGGCTTCTGGCACGGGGGCATGGAGCAGGTCTTGGTGCAAGGCGTGTAGCCGGTCGCGCTGCAGTTGCCAGTGTGCCAGCGTGTTTTGCGCATCCTCATCGTCATGCAAATGCGCACGCAGTGCCCGTGCCTGGGCGGGTGGCAACTGGCCGTCCACCAGCGCGTGCCAAGTGCTGGGGTCGTCAGCGCGTAGAGGAGGGGAGGAGCGGGTCGGGTCCATGGCGGGAGATCGGATCGGATCGGGTCTGGTTGGCTACTTCAGGCGGCGCAGCGCAGGTGCCGGGTTCATGGCTGTGCCTGTCGCCGAACCCGCAGTAAGGTTTGCACCTGTTTGAGTGGCCGGTGCGGGGCCTTGCGCGGGCCCGCGGTCCATCATTGCACGCAGACGCGTGCGGGCCCGTGACAGGCGCGACATGACGGTGCCTACCGGAATTCCGAGGATGCGCGCAGTTTCTTCGTAGCCCATGTCTTCCATGGCGACCAACAGCAGCACCGCACGCTGGTCTGCGGGCAGGCGCTGCAGACAGCGTTCGAGGTCCAGCGCGTCATCTGAGGATGCACGGGGGCCCTGCAACTGGTCTTGAATGTCGTCAATGTCCACAGGGGCCTGCGCAGGGTGCGCCCGACGCTGGTTGAGGTACAGGTTGTGCATCAGCGTGAACAGCCAGGCCCGCAGGTCAGTGCCCGCGCGCCAGAGCATCCACTTGCTGCAAGCCCTCTCCAGCGTGTCCTGCACCAGATCGTCGGCCGCCCAGGCGTCACCGGTCAGCACCCGCGCATAGCGGCGCAGGCCCGGCAACTGCTCGATGACCTGTGTCCGGTTCATGACGACCTGTGCTGAAGCGTGTTCAAGGCCGCGCAGTGCGCCACACTTGGTTTACGCCGTCGCCGGTCTTGTCGCCAGGCTTGGTGTCCTTGATCCAGTAGTACAGCGGCTTGCCTTTGTAAGCCAGTTGGGTCTTGCCATCATCACGGGTGATGAGGCTGTAGTCACCGCCCGGTGCCTTGCTTGCCAGGAGTGGCGGCCAGTTGGTGGCGCATGGGCCGTTGCATACCGACTTGCCGCTGCCCGCCGTGTCGCGGTCAAACGTGTAGAGCGTCATGCTGCCTGCGCCCACCAGCACACCGTCCACGGTTTTTACAGGTCCGTCCGACGCCATGGTGGAGCAGCCGGCAATGGCAACGAAAGCGGCGAGGGACAACAGGGTCTTTTTCATGGTTTCTCCGGTGGAAGAAGAGGTTTTGCGTCAAGCGGCCCATGCCGCCTTGCACCTCCATAAACACTGGGGTACAGCGGTTTATTCCACTGCCCACAAAAAAATCACTTGCCGCGCCTTCTGGCTACCTTGCCCGGTTTTTCATCGCCCGCTCCACCTCGCGCTTGCCTTCGCGGTCCTTGATGGTGTCGCGCTTGTCGTGCTCAGCCTTGCCCTTGGCGAGAGCGATCTCGCACTTCACGTAGCCGTTCTTCCAATGCAGGTTCAGTGGTACGAGCGTGAAGCCTTTTTGCTCCACCTTGCCGATCAGGCGCTTGATGTCGTCCTTTTTGAGCAGCAGCTTTTTGGTGCGTGCAGACTCGGGATTCACGTGGGTCGATGCTGTCTTGAGGGGGTGAATCAGGCAGCCCAGCAGATAAAGTTCACCGTCGCGGATGAGCACGTAGCCATCGGTCAGCTGCACCTTGCCCTCGCGCAGCGCCTTCACTTCCCAGCCGTGCAGCACCATGCCCGCCTCGTGGCGCTCTTCAAAGAAATAGTTGTAGGCCGCTTTCTTGTTGTCGGCAATGCGGGACGAGGGATCGGGTTTTTTGGCCATTGGGTATAGATGCGGCACCAACCGGGAGTTAAAAGGCCTCCCTACAATGCTTGGGTGTCGCTGGCAGCGATTCTAATTTCCTCCGGCTGGATGCCTCAGGGCATGTCAGCTCCGTCTGCATGAAAACCGTCCACAAGTCCGTCCTCATCTGGTATAGCCCTGAAGAAATGTTTGCCCTGGTGACCGGGGTAGACCAATACCCCCAGTTTCTGCCCTGGTGCGACCATGCCGCTGTGCTGGAGCAAACCGAGGACGGCATGACCGCCGAGGTGGGTATCTCGTTCAGTGGTATCCGCCAGACCTTTGTCACCCGCAATGTGCATGAAGCGGGGCGCCGCGTGCAGATGCATCTGGTAAAGGGTCCGTTTTCGCGGCTGGATGGCGACTGGCATTTTCACCCCGTCGGTGACGGCGCCCAGCGCGCCTGCAAGGTGGAACTGATGTTGAACTACGGTTTCAGCAGCACAGCCCTGGCCGCCTTGGTGGGGCCCGTGTTCGACCGTATCGCAGGCAGCATGGTGGACGCTTTCGTCAAGCGGGCTGAGCAGGTGTATGGCTGACCCACAACACGCGGGCTCAAGCCACGTCCAACACGTTGACGGCCAAGGGTTGCCGGTCACTGTCATTGTGTGTGTGGCACCCCGTGAAGTGCGCGAATGGGCTCTGCAGCTGCCTTTGGGCGCTTGCGTTCGCGATGCTCTGAAGGCCTGTGGTGTGGAGGCGGAATCGGCAGGGGTGTGGGGCAGGCCAGCGAACTTGGATCTGGAGCTCAAGCCCGATGACCGTGTAGAGGTGTACCGGCCCCTGCAAGTGGACCCCAAGGTGGCTCGGCGCGAGCGCTTTGCGCGCCAGGGTGCCCGCTCAACGGGCCTGTTTGCCCGCCGCAGGCCGGGGGCCAAATCCGGCTACTGACTGCTGGCGAGTGCATCTCGACCAGCCATCTCGACCGTGGCTCCCAGCGGAGCCAAAAAGCCACAGTCGCTGAGCTGCACTTAGCGCGCGCAATCCGCTGCAATGATGCCGTCGATGCGCTTGATCTCAGCAGCGCGGCCAGCTTCGTCCAGAAAAATGCGCTCGCCTTGGGCATTGGACTGTGTGATGGGGCGGCCCGTATCAAAAGTGGCTTTGGCTTGGCGAGCGCGGGTGCAGTTGTCGGCTTTGGCTTTGGCGAGTTTTTCTTCGTCGGCCTTCTTCTTGGCGGCTTCAGCGGCATCGGCCTGGGACTTTTTGGCTTCCAGCTCTTTGTCTTTGCCGGCGCCCGCCGCGCTGGCGGCGGTCCTGGGGGCCGCTGCTACGGCAGGTGCGGAATCGGCATCCGAGGCGGCGACTGCCGGGGCGGGGCGCGCCGAGCGCGTGCCGCCAGGCTGTTTGAGGATGCTTTTCTCTGGAATTTCCTGCGGTGGAGGGCGGTCGCTGAAGACCTTGCGGCCGTCCTTGTCGATCCACTGCCATTGCGCCGCAGCGCCCATGGCCCAGGTGCAGGCCACGGCCAGCAGGAGAAGCTTGTGGGTTTTCATCCGAACAAGTTTATCCATGTGATCCCCCTCCCGCCAGTGCAGGGCTGACCGGAGGGCGCGTTTACGCCACACGCGGCGCGGGTACAATCCGTTTTTTGGAGCTTTCTCATGCGCCTTCTTGGAAAAGCGCTCACCTTCGACGATGTGTTGCTGGTGCCAGCGTACTCCCAGGTCCTGCCCAAGGACACGTCCCTCGCGACGAAACTCTCCCGCAACATCCAACTGAACCTGCCTCTCGTGTCCGCCGCCATGGACACCGTGACCGAGGCGCGTCTGGCCATTGCCATTGCCCAAGAGGGCGGCATCGGCATCGTGCACAAGAATCTCACGGCGCAAGAGCAGGCCGCCCACGTGGCCAAGGTCAAGCGCTACGAATCCGGCGTGCTGCGCGACCCAGTGGTCATTACCCCCGAGCACACGGTGCTGCAGGTGCTGCAGCTGTCCGAGCAGCTGGGCATCTCGGGTTTCCCGGTGTGCGATGGTGGCAAGGTGGTCGGCATCGTGACGGGTCGCGACCTGCGGTTTGAAACCCGCTACGACGTCAAGGTCCACCAGATCATGACACCGCGCGAGAAGCTCATCACGGTCAACGAAAAGGACCACACTACGCCTGCCGAAGCCAAGGCGCTGCTCAACAAGCACAAGCTGGAGCGCATTCTGGTCGTGAACGACGCCTTCGAACTCAAGGGCTTGATCACGGTGAAGGACATCACCAAACAAACCAGCTTCCCCAATGCCGCGCGTGATGCCGCAGGCCGCCTGCGTGTGGGCGCGGCGGTGGGTGTGGGCGAGGGCACCGAAGAGCGCGTCGAAGCGCTGGTCAAGGCCGGTGTCGATGCCATCGTGGTGGACACCGCCCACGGCCACAGCAAGGGCGTGATCGACCGCGTGCGCTGGGTCAAGCAGAACTATCCACAGATCGACGTGATTGGCGGCAACATCGCCACGGGCGCGGCAGCGCTGGCGCTGGTTGAAGCCGGTGCGGACGCCGTCAAGGTCGGTATCGGCCCTGGCTCCATCTGCACCACCCGCATCGTGGCCGGTGTGGGTGTGCCCCAGATCATGGCCATCGACAGCGTGGCTACGGCCCTCAAGGGCACCGGCGTGCCGCTAATTGCTGACGGCGGCATTCGCTACAGCGGCGACATCGCCAAGGCCCTGGCCGCTGGCGCAGGCACGGTGATGATGGGCGGCATGTTTGCGGGCACTGAAGAAGCACCTGGCGAAGTGATCCTGTTCCAGGGCCGCAGCTACAAGAGCTATCGCGGCATGGGCTCCATTGGCGCCATGCAGCAGGGCAGTGCAGACCGCTACTTTCAGGAATCGAGCACCGGCAACCCCAATGCCGACAAGCTCGTGCCCGAGGGCATCGAGGGCCGCGTGCCCTACAAGGGCTCCATGGTCAGCATCGTCTACCAGATGGCGGGCGGCGTGCGTGCCTCCATGGGCTACTGCGGCTGCGCGACCATCGAAGAGATGAACAACAAGGCGGAGTTCGTGGAGATCACCACGGCCGGCATCCGCGAAAGCCATGTGCACGACGTGCAGATCACCAAGGAAGCGCCCAACTACCGCGCTGACTGATCGTCGTTGATCCAATCTGGCCTGATTGAAAAAATCTGGTCAGACTGCTATAGTCTGGTCTGAATTTTTTGTTCAGGCCAGACTTTTCTTTTTAGGGTCCGCTTTTCCATGCAGTCCGTCGGTATCTACGAAGCCAAGAGCCGGTTCTCCGCCTTGATCGAGTTGGTAGAGCAGGGCGAGGAAGTGCGCATCACCCGCCACGGCAAAGAAGTGGTGCGTATGCTGCCCGTGCGCCGCCGGCCTGTGATTTCCGACGAGCAGATTGCCCGCGAATTGGGTCAGATCGATGCGCTGCATGCCACGGTCGGCCCACCAGGCGACGAACCGGCGCATCTACGCCGCACAGGGCGTAGCAAC
>JBCNOJ010000188.1:0-9013 GCA_039593925.1 Acidovorax sp. | reverse complement strand
GCTGTATTGACCGGGCCGGCACGCCGCGGCCGCGCAGCCACGCACCACTGAAGAAGAACAAAGACGAGGAAGGGGAGGACATGGACCACAGCGTGTTGTTGATCGTGGCCCTGGGCGCCGTGGCCGCCGGGTTTGTGCAAGGCCTGTCGGGCTTTGGCTTCGGCATGGTCGCCATGTCGTTCTGGGCCTGGGCGCTGGAGCCCCGCCTGGCTGCGCTGCTGGCCGTGTGTGGCGCGCTCACCGGCCAGCTGGTGGCGGCGGCCACGGTGCGCCGGGGTTTCGACCGGGTGCGCCTGCTGCCCTTTGTGCTGGGCGGGCTGGCAGGCATCCCCATTGGCGTGGCCGTGTTGCCGCGGCTGGACATGGACGCTTTCAAGGTCATCCTGGGCACGCTGCTGGTGCTTTGGTGCCCCGCAATGCTGATGGCCAAGCAGTTGCCCCGCATCACGCGCGGCGGGCGTGTGGCCGACGCGCTGGTGGGCATGGCGGGCGGCGTGATGGGCGGCCTGGGCGGCTTCACCGGCGTGCTGCCCACCCTATGGTGCACCCTCCGCGGGCTGGACAAGGAGGTGCAGCGCGCCATCATCCAGAACTTCAATCTGGCCATGCTGCTCGTGACCTTTGTCACCTACCTGGCCACCGGTCTCATCACGCGCGAGGCGTGGCCCATGCTGGCCATCGTGGTGCCGGCGATGCTGGTGCCCACGCTGCTGGGCGCGCGACTGTACCGCGGCATCAGCGATGCGCGGTTTCGCCAGATCGTGTTGGGCATGCTGACCGTGTCGGGCGTGGCCATGCTGGTGGCCAGCTTTCCCAAGGTGCTGGCGCGGGTGGCGTAAACAGCCGCTGCGTAACGGGGCCTACCGGAGGTGCTCATCTATCGATAGCTATCAGCGCAAGACAGGCAAGCGCGAGAGCCTGTTTTTACCCATATTTCTTTCTGTATCCAAGCTTTTGTCGACCCCGTGCGGATGCGCAGCTACATTTCGAAGGGCATGGAGCAACACCTAGACCCCCCGCCGTCGGCCGCGCAAGACCCAGGCCGCACAGACCGGCCCCGCCAGCGCTACCGGCTGGCCACGCCGCTGAGTCTGGCGATTGCGCTGGGTTGCATCGCTGCGGTGGTGGGTTTCTGGCTGGTCACGCTGCAGCGCGCCGCGTTCGAGCGCGAGCAGGCGGTGGCCGCAGCCATGCAGTCCAACGCGAACCTGGCCATCGCCTTCGAGCAGCAGGTGTTTCGCACCCTCAAAGCGGCCGAGCAGGTGGCGGCCTTTGTGCGCGAGCAGTACCTGCAGCAGGGCGCTGACATCAACCTGCGCGACTGGGTGGCGCGGGGGGTGATTCGCGAGCCAATGTTCACCATCATCAGCGTGGTGGATGAGAAGGGGAACATCGTCAGCAGCAGCCAGGAGACGGGCGCCGTCAACTACAGCGACCGCGCGTTTTTCAAGGCGCTGCAGGCCAGCGACCGAGACGACCTGTTCGTGAGCGAACCCGTGCTGGGCCGCGTTTCGGGGCAATGGCGCATTCCGATGGCGCTGCGCATCGTGCGCGAAGGCGGTGCGTTCGGCGGCGTGGTCGTGATGTCGGTAGACCCGGCGAATTTCACCGAGTTCTATCGCCAGGCCGACCTGGGGGCGCAGGGCCTGCTGGAACTCACCGGGCTCGATGGGGTGGTACGCGGCCGCAAGGCAGGCGGCAAGGCCAGTTTTGGCGCCGATGCGCGCAACCTGCCGTGGTTCCAGCGCCGCATGGCTGCGCCCGAGGGCGATCTGATGGACGCTGAGGGCGCGGTGGACGGCGTGCCACGCATCCACAGCTACCGCACCATGGCCGGTTATCCGCTGATGGTGACCGTGGGTGTGGCTTCCAGCGAGGTGCTGGCGCCCGTGATGCAGCGGCGCGTTGGCTACCTGGCCCTGGCCAGCGCTGCCAGTGTGGCGCTGCTGTGTTTTGGCGCACTGCTCATCGTGGTGCTGGCGCGCCAGCGGGCCGTGGCCGATGCGCTGGCGTCCAGCGAAGGCTTGTTCCGTGCCACCTTCCACCAGGCGGCCACCGGCATCGCTCACATCACGCCAGAGGGCCGCATCCTGCGCGCCAACGACAAGTTCTGCCGCATGCTGGGCTATTCGCTGGACGAGTTGCGCCAGCGTGACCTGTTTGCGCTGAGCGACGAGGGGGAGCGTGAGGCCCTGCGCCGCTTCTTGGCGCAGCGTCTGGTGGCCCATTCGCCCGTGTTCTCGCCCGAGATCGAGAAGGCCTACCGCCGCAAGGACGGCGGCCAGCTGTGGGTGTACGAGGCGCTGGGCCTGGTGAGGGATGCGCAGGGCCGCCCGGATTTCCTCGTGGTCGTGACGCAGGACATCAGCGCGCGCAAGGAACTGGAGATGCGCCTGTCTCACGATGCGCTGCACGATGCGCTCACGGGCCTGCCCAACCGCGTGATGTTCCATGACCGCTTTGAGCGCGTGCTCGAATCCGCCCGCCGCCACGGCCGGCATGCCGCCGTGCTCTACGTAGACCTGGACGGCTTCAAGTCGGTCAACGACCAATGGGGCCACGCTGCAGGCGACCTGCTGCTCCAGCAGGCGGCGCGGCGCCTGGAAGGCTGCGTGCGCGCCGAAGACACCGTGGCACGCCTGGGTGGGGACGAGTTCGGCATTGTGCTGGCCACCATCGAGCAGGCCGACCACTGCGAGGTAGTGGCCGACAAGGTGCTGTCGGCGATGAAGCAGCCCTTCGTGCTGGACGGTGCCGTGGCGCGCGTGTCGGCCAGCGTGGGCGCGGCGCTATTCCCGCGCCATGGCAGCAATGCCGATGTCCTGCTGGCCCAGGCCGATTCCGCCATGTATGCAGCCAAGCAAGCGGGCAAGAATCGCTTCAGCATCGACACGGCGCCCAGCCCGCTCGCCGATTGAGGCGCAGGTTTGTCGGGCTTCGCCCAGGGCATGGCCTTTGGTTTCGCCTCGCCGCAAATGCTTTGGATTCAGACGCTTCAAGTGCTTTGCTCATAAGCGCTGAAGGCCCGTTTTCATGGCTGCATCACTTCAGCACCTCATCGCGTCATGATCGGGTAGTTGCGCGCCGGCTTGTCCAGCAGCCCCATCAGCTGCCGCAGGGCCTGGGGGTCGCCTTCGATGCGCAGCGCGCCGGACGCGGCCAGCTCCTGCGGTGTGGCCTGGCCGTTCATCAGGCGCAGGAAGGCGGGTTTGGTGAGCAACAGCGTGGCGTCTGCGGGCCAGGGCGGTGTGCCCGGGCGGTGGTGCAGCACAGCGTTCTCAATCCACAGGCCATGGCTTTCTTCGGTGTCGGTAAAGCGCAGTGCCACGGCCAGGCGCACGCCGTCCGCGCGCGGGCCGTTGAGCGAGGCGGCCATTGCATCGAGAAACTCCGGTATGGGGGTCTGCATGAGCATGTCGGCCACCGCAGCGCGCGGGCCTGAAGCGTTGCGCTGTGCGGTGCCATGCCGCAGTTCCTGCGCGCCGGTCAGGTAGAAGTTGCGCCAGGGCGCCGATTCAGCGGCGTAGCCCATCTGCTCAAAGCTTCGCGCCATCAGGTCTTTGGCCGCAGCGTTGTTGCTGTCCGCCAGCAGCACATGGCGTAGCAGCTCGGCCGCCCAGCGGTAGTCGCCCGCGTCGTAGGCCTGGCGCGCGGCGGCCACCGCAGCGTCTGCACCGCCCGCCAGGGCCACGTAGCGGCGCGCGGCCTCCACGGGCGGCAGCGGGTCGAGCGTGGCGGGGTGTGCGTCGAACCAGCCCAGGTAGAACTGCGCCACCGCGCGCACGTTGTGCTTGACGGTGCCGTAGTACCCGCGCGATGCCCACTGCGCCGCCAGCGTGGAGGGCAGTTGCACGGCCTCGGCGATCTCGCCGGGCGTCAGCCCGGCGTTGAGCAGGCGCACCGTCTGGTCGTGCAGGTAGCGGTAGGTGTCGCGCTGCGTGGTCAAGAAGGTGTCGATGCGCTCGCGGCCCCACACGGGCCAGCCGTGCTGCAGGAAGACCACGTCCGCACGGCTGGCGTGCGCAATGGCGCCGTCGATGTAGCGCGACCACGCTAGCGCGTCGCGCACCTTGGCGCCGCGCAGGGTGTAGAGGTTGTGCAGTGTCTGCGAGACCAGCTCTGCCGCACCGAACGCGCGCAGGTCGGGCAGCTCGAACACCATCTCGGCCGGGGCTTCGGAGCCTGGTACGTTGTGAAACACGAAGCGCACGCCGTCAATGTCGAGCGCCTGCGTGGGCTGGTCGATGAGCACGGTGGGAGGCAGGATGCCGATGCGCCCGACCGCCACGGCCATGCCCAGGCCGTTGTCCACCACGCCGCGCGCATCGCGTGGCAACTGGCTGCCATACATGAAGCCCGCGCGGCGCGACATGGCGGGGCCGAGCAGCACGTTCTCGCTGGTGGCCTCCTCCATGAAGCCCGCGGGCGCCACGATGGGCACGCTGCGTGTCTTGGCGTCCTGCGCGGTCAGCACGCCCAGGGCGCCGCCGAAGTGGTCCACATGGCTGTGCGTGAACACCAGACCCGACACCGGCTGTGCGCCCAGGTGCTGGCGCGCGAAGGCGAGCGCGGCGGCCGCAGTCTCCTGCGTGGTGAGCGGGTCCACCACGATCCAGCCCGTGCGGCCCTGGATGAGCGTGAGGTTGGCCAGGTCGAACCCGCGCAGCTGCCAGATGCCCTCACGCACTTGGTACAGGCCGGGCGTCTGGTTCAGGCGCGCATGGCGCCACAGGCTGGGGTGCACGGTGGCGGGGGCCTCGCCCTGTGCAAACTGCAGCGCATCAAAGTCCCACACCACTTGGCCCTGCGCGTTGCGAACCTGGCCGCTGGGGCTGGCGATGAGGCCGCGGCGCGTGTCTTCGAAGCTGGCGGGCGCGTTCACGTCCAGAGCGCCCAGGGACGCAGCCTGGCGTGCACGCGTGGCTGCGGTTGCGTCCTGCCGGACATCGGTCACCTGGGCAAAGGTTGCAGGGGCCAGGCACAGCCAAAGCGGCAGGGCGAGTGCCGCGCACATGGAGAAAGTTCGCATGGAAAAGTAACCTGCTTGAGAGTTTGGATAGCCCCTAGCGCTTGAAGGATAAGCGCTGGCAGCTATCAAAATTGAAGTAATGCGTTGCCTGTCTTGGACGGGCAGGGCCGGTGCGCGTGGGGCCGTTCACCCGTTCGGGCTGTCACATCGGTTCGAGCTTGATGCGCTTCATCATGGCTTCGGTGAAGCCGATTTCCTTGCCGAAGGCCCGTGTGAAGGTCTCGCCGTCTTGCGGGTTGACCATACCGCCTTGCTCTTCGAGCGCGCTCACCACGGCAGGTTGGCGCAGGGCGGCTTCGAACGCGGCGCGCACGCGGGACACGATGGCATCGGGCGTGCCGGTGGGCACGGAGACACCGCCCCACGAGGTCAGCTCCACCCCGGGCAGGCCTGCCTCGGCCAGCGTGGGCACACTGGGCAGCTTGGGATTGCGTGCGGGCCCGGTCACGGCCAGTGCGCGCAGCTTGCCGGCCACGATGTTCGAGTACGCCACCGCGGTGATGGGCGCGCCAAAGGCCACCTGCTGGCCCAGTACCGCGTTGACGATTTCGGAAGCGCCCTTGTACGGCACATGCGTGGCCTGCGCCTGGCTGACGCTGAGCACCATCTCCACCCCCAGGTGCGAGGGCGTGCCGACACCGCCCGAGGCGTAGTCCAGCTTGCCGGGCTGTGCACGCAGGCGCGCCAGCAGGTCGGCCAGGGTGCGGATGTCGCTTTGCGCGTTGACGATGACCACCGTATCCGAACTGGTGAGCCCGATCACATGGCGAAAGTCCTTGAGTGCGTCGTAGCCTGGCTGCTTGTACATGCGCATGCTGGCCGCCATGGGCGACCCGGCGTAAACCCAGGTGTAGCCGTCCGGCGCCGCCTTGGCCGCCTGGCGTGCACCCAGGTTGCCGCCTGCGCCGCCCTTGTTCTCGATGACCACGGGCTGGCCCAGCTCCTTGGACACCGCCTCGGCCACGATGCGGGCCGTGGTGTCCGGGCCCGTGCCGGCGAGGTAGGGCACCACCCATTTGATAGGGCGCGCGGGCCATGCCTCGGTGGCCGCGGCGGATGTACTGGCCAGCAGTGGCAGCAGGCCTGCAGCAAGCAGTACGCGGCGGCGCAAGTGGGGGATGGGTTGCTTGGTCATGTCTTGTCTCCTTGTCATTTTCTGTGAGGGTTGTTGTGGCGCGCGGTGGGCGGCGCTGCCGCTCAGGGGGATGCCATGAGTTCTTTCGCGATGGTGTTGCGCTGGATCTCGCTGGTGCCGGTGAGCACGCGGTACATGCGCAGCATGCGGAACAGGAACTCCACGCGACGGCCTTGCACGATGCCCTCGCCGCCGTGGATCTGCACCGCGCGGTCGGCGATGCGGAAGGCTGCCTCCGAGCAGAACAGTTTGGCCATGGACGACTCCGCACGTGGCTCGGCGCCTGCATCAATCGCGCGGGCCGTGGCCAGCATCAGCCCGCGTGCTGCGGCCCAGTCGGTCGCCATGTCGGCCAGCATGTGCTGGATGGCCTGGAACTGCCCGATGGCGCGGCCGAACTGGTGGCGCTGCTGCGCGTAGTCGCGTGCATCGCGCAGCGCCACCTGCGCCAGGCCCAGCATGGCCGGGCAGTGCAGCAAGCGGTTCACGCTGATGCGGCCTAGCGCCAACGCCAGGCCGCGCCCGGGCTCGCCGATCAGGTTGGCGGCGGGCACGCGCGCTCCGTCCAGCACGATGTTGCCCGTGCTCGTCTGTCCGGCCATGGTCTTGTAGCCCGACTCCACACGCACGCCGGGTGCATGCAGGTCCACAAAGAAAGCCGTGACCTCGCGCTTTTTCGGGTCGGGGTCGTCGTGTGTGGCGGTGGACGCCATCAGCACCGCGTAGTCGGCAAACGGCGAGCCCGAGATGAAGCGCTTGGCGCCCGTGATGACGTAGTCGTCGCCATCGCGCACGGCGCGCGTCTGTACGTTGCCAGCGTCCGATCCGGCCTCGGCTTCGGTCAGTGCGAAGCAGATGGCCGTCTCGGCCCGGGCCACCGGCAGGATGAACTGCTGCATCTGGTGCGGCGTGGCCATGCGCGCCAGCGCGCCCACGCGTGGCGGGCCACTGAGCTCGCCAAACACATGGGGGGCAAACGGCGAGCCGCTGGCGTAGATGGCTTCCTTGACCAGCACATGGTCCAGCGTGGACAGGCCCAGGCCGCCCATCTTCTGCGGCAGCGTCATGCCGTAAAAGCCCAGCGCGTGCGAGCGCTTCCACACCTGCTGCAGCAAGGCCCTGTCGGGCGCGTTCTCGTGGTCGATGCCATGCTCGCGCGCCAGCGCGGCCAGCTCGCCATACAGAAACTCGTTGATGCGCGCAATCAGCTCGGCCGCCTGGGGCGAGCCTTCAAAAGGCATGCCGGGAAACAGCGGCGCGGGGAGGGGGGATGTGATGTCGTTGTTCATGTCAGGATTCCTTGTCGTTGGCTGTGACAGCGGGCTCTGGAAACTGGCGCAGGCCCAGGCGAGAGACGCCGAGCAAGGGCCGCCCCGCAGCGAGGGCGTCGTCCCCCTTCCCGCAGCGCGCAGCGATGCGAGAGAAGGGGGAAGGCGCGCAGCGCCTCAGGGGGATGTACCTAGTTCACCATCCGCCCACGCCCTTCCCAGTACGGGGCCTGCACGGCACGGCGCATTACCTTGCCGTTGGGGTTCTTGGGCAGGGTGGTGACGAACTCAATGCGCCGTGGCCGCTTGAAACCTCCCAGGTGCTGGGCGCAGAACGCGTCGATCGCCGCAGTGGTGTCGGCGCCGGCCGCACGGCCGGGCTTGAGCACCACATGCGCGGCCACGGCCTCGCCCCACTTGTCATCGGGCACTGCGAACACGCAGGCGTCCGCAATGGCATCGTGCTGGTACAGCACGGCCTCGACCTCCGATGGGTACACGTTGAAGCCGCCGCTGATCACCATGTCTTTCTTGCGGTCCACGATGTAGACGTAGCCCTCGTCATCCATGCGGGCCAGGTCGCCCGTGTGGTACGCGCCGTCCTTGAGCACCTCGGCCGTCAGCTCGGGCGCGCGCCAGTAGCCCGCAAAGATGTCGTCGCCACGCACCACGATCTCGCCGATCTCGCCGGTGGCCACGGGCTGGCCGTCGTCGCCCAGGATCTGCACATCACATTCCAGAAACGGGCGTCCGCACGAGGCCAGCCGCTTGGGCCGCGCTGCGCGGGCAAACAGATGGTCTTCCACCGACAGGCCACACACGCCCGAGGTCGTCTCGCCCGCGCCATAGCCTTGCTGCAGGATGGGCCCGAACACGTCCATGGCCTGCAGGATGCGCGCGGGCGCCATGGGGGCGGCGCCGTAGCCCAGGCGCAGCAGGTCCGGCAAGGGGCGGTACTGGCCCTCCAGCTCGGTCAGCAGCATGTTGATCATGGTGGGCACCATGAAGGTGTGGGTCACGCGGTCGGCCCGCATGTCGGCGATGAAGCGCGGGGGCTCAAAGCCGTTGAACAGGCGGATGGTGACCCCCTGGCACAGCGCCGGCACCATCTGCATGCCCGATGCGTGGGTAATCGGGCCCACCAGCCCCAGGATGTGGCCGGGCTGCTGCCCGTCCGAGCGTGTAAGGAACTTGCGCAGCTGCGCAAGGCGGTTGCCGAAGGTCTGCATGGCCGCCTTGAGCACGCCCGAAGAGCCCGAGGTGTAGTGCAGCACGGCGACTTCGTCTTCGAACACGGCCACCGGGGCGAACGAGTCGCTGGCTTGGGCCAGTGCCGCTTCATACCCTGCGGGGCCCGCATCGTCGGTCAGCAGCAGCTGGGGCATGGCGTCGGGCATGCTTTGCGCCACATGCGGGCGGATGGTCTCGGCGCGTTCGGTGGTGGTCACGATCAGCGCCGCGCCGCTGTTGGCGGCAATGGCACCGACCTCGGTGGGCGAGAGCCGGGCGTTGAACGGCGCCTTGATCAGCCCGGCCTTGTAGCAGGCGATCTCGACCTCGACGACCTCGACACAGTTGGGC
>JBCNOJ010000187.1:0-9026 GCA_039593925.1 Acidovorax sp. | reverse complement strand
ACGTGTCGCAGGAGATGCTGCTCAACGAGGTACGCCCCCGGCTCATCGAAATGGTGGCGCGCGTCGAAACGGCGCTCTACAAGGAATGGAAGTGACCGGCGCCCTGTGCTGCCCTGCCTCGCCCTGTACCGCGCAGGGCCAGGGCGCGGGGAGTGTCCAACGTGACAGCCAGCGCCACGCGCGCCCGCTAGCATGCCCGCTCACAGGAGACAAACACCATGAGCGTGCGACAACTTTTTGACCTGACGGGCCAGGTGGCCCTGGTGACCGGCGGCTCGCGCGGTCTGGGCCTGCAGATGGCAGAAGCCCTGGGCGAGATGGGTGCCAAGCTGGCGATATCGGCCCGCAAGGCCGACGAACTGGCCGAGGCCAAGCGCCACCTGGAAGGCCTGGGCTACGAGGTGCTCACCGTCGTCAATGATCTGCAGAAGACCGAGGACATTCCGGGCCTGGTGGACCAGGTGGTGGAGCGCTTCGGCACCATCGACATTCTGGTCAACAACGCGGGCGCCACCTGGGGTGCCAAGGCCGAAGACTACCCCGACGCCGCCTGGCACAAGGTGATGGACCTGAACGTGAGCGCGCCGTTTTTTCTCTCGCGCGAAGTGGGCAAGCGCTGCATGATCCCGCGCGGCAAGGGCTCGATCATCGTCACGGCCTCGGTGGCCGGCCTCAAGGGCACGCCACCCGGCATGAACACCATTGCCTACAACACCTCCAAGGCAGCCGCCATCCACTTCGCTCGCACGCTGGCGTCCGAATGGGGGCACTACGGCGTTCGCGTCAACGCGATCTGCCCCGGTTTCTTCCCCAGCAAGATGGCCAGCGGCCTGATTGAAAAACTGGGCCCCGCGATGATCGAACGCACGCCGCTGCGCCGTATTGGCGGTGAAGAGGACCTCAAGGGCGCGGTGGTGTTTCTGGCGTCCAATGCGTCGCGCCACATCACGGGTGAATCCATCGTGGTGGATGGTGGCGCCAGCTTGATTTGAGACAGCCCCCTGAGCCGCTGCGCGGCTTCCCCCCGCTCTCGCTGCGCTGCGCTTGCGGGCGGGGGAACGACGCCCTCGCACGCCAGCGAAGCGCCGCCTCAGCCGCTTGGCGGCCCTCGCGTATGGCGCGCCCTATTTTGTCCAGCCTGTGCCCTGCACAAACCAACGCAGAGTCTCGTATCCCATGTCTGTCCGCCACCTCGCCCATTGGCCACCCGGCCTGTCGCGGCATCTCACGCTGCCGCAGACCAATTTGTTTCACAACGCGGAGGTGTCGGCTGCGCGTTTCCCGGACAAGCCGTTTCTGGTGTTCTACGACACGCTGGTGACCTTCCGGCAATTCCAGCAGCAGGCCGAACACATTGCGGGTTTTCTGCAGCAGGTATGTGGCGTGAAGGCGGGCGACCGGGTGCTGCTGTATATGCAGAACAGCCCGCAGTGGATTCTGGCGTTCTACGGCATCCTGCGTGCCAACGCGGTGGTGGTGCCGGTGAACCCCATGAACCTCACCGACGAGCTGCGCCACTACGTGCAGGACAGCGGTGCCACCGTGGCCTTTGTACCGCAGGACCTGCATGCGCAGGCCCAGCCGCTGGTGAGCACAACACCCGGTGATGGCGGTCTGAAGCACCTCATCGTGGCCGCCTACAGCGACTACCTGCAGGTGCCCACCGACCTTCCGGTGCCCGCGTTCGTCTCCGCCCCACGCGAGGCCATTGACGCCCCCGGCGTCACGCTGTGGAGCGGCATGCTGGCGCAGCAGCGCACGCCCGGCCCGCTCACTGCGGGGCCGGACGACCTGTGCGTGATGCCCTACACCTCGGGCACCACCGGCCACCCCAAAGGCTGCATGCACACGCACCGCAGCGCGATGAGCACACTGGTGGGCGGCGCTCAGTGGTTCTCGCGCACGCAGGATTCCACCTACCTGGCCGTGCTGCCGCTGTTCCACGTGACGGGCATGTCCGGCAGCATGAACGGGCCGCTGTTCGTGGGCGCCACGGTGGTGGTGCTGCCGCGCTGGGACCGCGATGCCACTGCCCAGCTCATGCAGCGCTACCGCATCAGCATCTGGCAGGCCATCTCGACCATGGTGGTGGACTTTCTGGCCAACCCGCGCATCGGCGAGTACGACATCAGCAGCTTGCAGGCGATTCGCGGTGGTGGGGCGGCCATGCCCAAGGCCGTGGCCCAGCGCCTCAAGGACCTGACCGGGCTCGATTACGTGGAGGGCTACGGCATGTCCGAAACCATGGCCGCCACCCACATCAACCCGCCGCACCGCCCCAAGCCACAGTGCCTGGGCATTCCCGTGTTCGATGTGGATGCGCGCGTGGTGGACCCTGGCACCTGGGCCGAACTGCCTCCCGGAGAAATCGGCGAGATCGTGGTGCATGGCCCACAGGTGATGCAGGGCTACTGGAACAACCCGAAGGCCACCGCCGAGAGTTTCGTCACCATCGACGGCAAGCGCTTCCTGCGCACGGGCGATCTGGCGCAGGTGGACGAGGACGGCTACTTCTTCATGGTGGACCGGCTCAAGCGCATGATCAACGCCTCGGGCTACAAGGTGTGGCCCGCCGAGGTGGAGGCCATGATGTACGCCCACCCTGCCATCCAGGAGGTGTGCGTGATCGCGGCGCACGATGAGCGGCGCGGCGAAACCGTGAAGGCGCTGGTCGTGCTGCGCGATTCGCACAAAGGCCAGGTGAGCGAGCAGGCCATCATCGACTGGAGCCACGACCACATGGCCGCCTACAAGAGCCCGCGCATCGTGCAGTTGGTGGACAGCCTGCCCAAGTCTGGCACGGGCAAGGTGCAGTGGCGCGAGCTGCAGGAGCGCGAGCGCGCTGCCAGCCCGCAGGTGGCAGCGCCTTGAGGCTTTTCCCGGATCGGCGTGGCACTATGATTTTGATAGCTTCCAGCGCTTGATGGACAAGCGCCAGAGGCCAGAATAACCATATTTTTCAGCCACGAGTTCCACGGCCCCAAACCAAAAAGCCCGCCGGATACTCCTGCGGGCTTCCTTTTTTTGCGGATGCGGGCAGGGCATCAGCCCTGCCCTGGTCTCACTTGGCCAGATCCGTCAGCTTGATTTCCTTGACCTTGCCGCCATCCACCACCGCCACGCGCGTGTTGGCGGTAGAGCCGCCGCGCTCGTCCACGCCGTTCATCTCGTGCGGGTTGTGTTCACTGGGCAGCGCCTTGAAGGCCTTGTCCAGCTGCGCGCGGATGGCGGCAGCATCGGTGGTGGTGCCGGCCAGCTTCATCGCCATGGCCGTGGCATGCACCGTGGTGTAGTTCAGCGAGACCTCGCTGCTCGGGTCGCGGCCGGGGTGCGTCTTGCGGTAGCGCTCGACGAAGGCCTTGGTGACGGGGGAGCTGTCCTCCACCACGGGCAGCACGCCGATGGAGCCTTCCAGCGGCCCGTAGCCACCGGTGATCTTGCCGATCTCATCCATCTTGGCCTGGTCGATGATGACAAAGCCGCCCTTGAAGCCCAGCTCACGCGCCTGCTTGACGACCAGGCCCGTGGGCTCCGAGGCGCCTCCGATGAACAGCACATCGGGCTTGGACGCCAGCACGCGGCTCACGCCGCTGTAGAAGTCGGTGGCGCGGTTGTAGGACATGGGGTTCTCGGCCACCACCTTGCCGCCTGCCGCTTCCCACGCGGGCTTGAAGGCCGCCGTCCAGGCCTTGGCATAGTCATGGTCGGCATTCGCAATGGCCACGTTCTTGCCGTACTTGGTCATGGCGTGGTTCACGAAGGGCTTCACGTACGAAGTGAATTCCGGCGGGATGCGCAGCGTGAGCTTGTTGTTGCGCTCGGTGATCTGCGGGACGCTGGTGTACGACAGCAGCAGCACCTTCTGCGCCTCGTTGGTCGCCATCACGGCAAAGCTGCCGCCCGAATGCGGCACGAGCACGGCCGGCGCCTTGTGCTCCTGCACCAGGCGCTGGGTGTTGATGGCGGTCTCGCTCGGGTTGTACTTGTCGTCCAGCGCCACGATTTCGAGCTTGACCTTCTGGCCGCCCACCTCCAGGCCCTTGGCGTTGATCTCCTGCACCGCCATTTCCATGCCGCTGAGCACGTTCTTGCCATACAGCGCGGCACCGCCGCTGAGCGGCCCCGAGTAGCCGATCTTCACGACCTGCTGCGCCAACGCGCTGTGGCTGGCACCAAGCAGTGCGGCCACGGCAAAGGCGCTGGCACCGAGGCGAAGAAGGGTCTTGCGTTTCGTGAACATGGTGTCTGTCTCCTTGGGGTTGGTCTGAGGGGTCACATGGATTCGTGGATGGGGACGCGGGGAACGGTCACGCGCCGATGTAGGCGCGGCGTACTTCCTCGTTGTTCATCAGGCTCTGCGGCTCGCCCTCCATCACGATGCGGCCGCTTTCGATCACGTAGGCGCGGTGCGCGATCTTGAGCGCCGCAAACGCGTTTTGCTCGGCCAGCAGCACCGTGGTGCCGGCCTGGTTGATGCGCTGGATGACTTCGAACGTCTGCTTGATGACCAGCGGCGCCAAACCCAGCGAGGGCTCGTCGAGCAGCAGCACCTTGGGCCGGCCCATCATGGCGCGGCCAATGGCCACCATCTGCTGCTGGCCGCCGCTTAGCGACCCGGCCGGGTCGTCCTTCTTTTCGGCCAGGATGGGGAACAGCGCGAACACCTCCTCCAGCACCTTCCTGCTGCCGGCGGCGTCGCCCCGGTGCACGTAGGCACCCAGCATGAGGTTCTTGATCACCGACATGCCCGGGAACAGCTTGCGCCCCTCGGGGCACTGCACCACGCCCTGCTGGACGATCTGCGAGGGCTTCATGCCCACGAGTTCCTTGTCGCCATAGCGCACGCTGCCGCCCGCCGCCTTGTGGATGCCGCTGATGGTGAGGAAGATGGAGCTTTTGCCCGCGCCGTTGGCGCCCAGCAGCACCACCAGCTCGCCTTGCTTGGCGTGCAGGCTGACACCGTTGAGCGCCTGGAAGCTGCCGTATTGGAGCGAGAGGTTGTCAAGCTGCAGCATGCTCGCTCCCCAGGTATGCGTCGATCACGGCCGGGTTGGCGCGGATCTCGGCAGGTGTGCCTTCGGCAATCTTCTCGCCATAGTTGAGCACCAGAATCCGGTCGGCCAGGCTCATGATCATGCTCATCTTGTGTTCAATGAGGCACACGGTGAGGCCGCTGGCCACCATCTTGCGGATGAGCTGGGCAAGGCCCTCGGTTTCGTCAGGGTTCACACCGCCGGCTGGCTCGTCAAGCAGCACGAGGCGCGGGCCGGTGGAGAGCGCCAGCGCAAAGGCCACGCGCTTGCGCTCCTCCTGCGAGATATCGCCCGCCATGCGGTTTTCGAGGTGCGACAGGCCCACGAAGTCGAGCGCCTCGCGCGCCTTCTCGCGGCAGATGCGCTCTTCCTCGCGCAGGCGGCTGGAATTGCACAACACATCCAGCAGACCCGAGCGCGTGCGCAGCCGGTGGCCCACGATGAGGTTGTCCAGCACCGTGGCCATGTCGAACAGCGCCGTGGTCTGGAAGGTGCGCGCCACACCAAGGCGCGCCACCTCGTCGGTGCGCAGTGCGGTCACGTCGCGGCCATCGAGCGTGATGGTGCCCGACGTAGGCCGGTGCGTACCGCTGATGAGGTTGAAGAACGTGGTCTTGCCCGCACCGTTGGGGCCGATGATGGCGTTGATCTTGCCCGCCTCGATGGTGGTGCTCACATCGTTGACGGCTGCCAGGCCACCGAAGCGCTTGGTGAGGTGGTCGATCTTAAGCACGGTCACCTCCCGGGGTGACGGTTGCAGCCACAGTGGAAGCCGCAGGGCCGGTGTCCCCGCCCGGCGGCGGCGGGCGTTGTGCCACGCCGCCCTGCGCTGCGCGCCGTGCACGCCAGCCCAGGTAGGTACCCACGATGCCGTGCGGCAGGAAGATCACCAGCAACACCAGAATGGGCCCGAACACGAGGAATCGGTATTCCTGCAGGAACTGCAGGTACTGCGTGAGCCACGGCATGGCCAGCGCCCCCAGCAGCGGCCCCAGCAAGGTGCCCAGGCCGCCTATCAGCATGTACATCGTCATGTCGAAGGTGTGCTCCACCCCCGCCACGCCGGGGCCGATGAAGCGCACATACCCTGCATACAGGCCGCCTGCGATGCCAGCATAGAACACCGACAGCATGAACGCCAGCACCTTGTTGCGCATGAGGTTGATGCCCAGCGACTCGGCCAGCTCGTCGCTGTTGCGGATGGCCACGAAGGTGCGCCCCAGCAGCGAGTTCACGATGCGACGCATGGCCCACATGCCCACCACCAGCCAGAAGAACGCCAGGTAGTACAGCGACAGCGGCGTGTCGAACCGGATGCCGCCAATCGGCGATGGCGCTGGAATGCCGATGATGCCCACCGTGCCGTGTGTGAGCCCCTCCCACTTCTCGATCACGAGGAACATGATGTAGCCCACGCACAGCGTGAAGATCGAGAAGTAGTGCCCCTTGAGCCGCAGCGACAGGATGCCGATGAAAAAGCCCAGCACCGTGGTCACCACGCCCGACAAGGCAAACGCCACCCAGAACGGCACCTGGTGGTCCACCGTGAGAATGCCCACGGTGTACGCGCCCACGGCCATGAAGCCGCTGTGCGCCAGGTTGAACTGCCCGGTGTAGCCCGTGATGAGGTTCAGCCCGATGGTGGCAATCGCAAAGATATAGGCCGTGCCCATCACCGTGAGGTGGTAGTCGTTGCCCACGATCAGCGGAAACGCCAGGCCTGCCGCAAACAGCAGGGCCCAGCCCCACTTGCCTTCAACAAGGTGTGCCATGGTCAGTGCGCCCCCTTGGTGAACAGGCCCTGCGGCCGCACCGACAGAATCGCCACCAGCAGCACGAAAGCGATGATGTCCTTGTAGTCGGTGGAGATGTAGAACGCGCCAAAGCTCTCGGCAAAACCAATGATGAGCCCGCCGATGATGGCGCCGGGCACGCTGCCCATGCCCCCCAGGATGATGATGACGAAGGCCTTGGTGATCACCAGGTGGCCCATGGCCGGGTACACGAGGTTGATGGGCGCATAGAGCGTGGCCGCCACAGCCGCCAGCACTCCAGAAATGGCGAATGTGAGCATGGCCACGCGGTTGGCGTCGATGCCCACCAGCGAGGCGCCATCCCGGTTTTGCGCCATGGCGATGATGGTGGAGCCCATCACCGTCTTTCGGAGGAACAGGTGCAGCACCACCATCAGCACGAATGCTGCCGCGATGATCAACAGGCGCTGCACCGGTGCGGTGACACCTGCGAGGTCGATGATGCCCGTGTACGGCGTCTGCATGCGGTGAAAGTCCGCGCCCCAGATGGCCTGCGCGCCGGCCTCCAGGAACAGCAAAACCCCAATGGCCGCGATCATCGGATGGAGCCCCGAGGCATTGCGCAGCGGGTGGAACACCAGCCGCTCCGACAGCACTCCGATCAATGCCACGGCCAGTGCCGACCCCGCCATGGCCACCCAGTAGTTGAAGCCCCATGCGGCCATCAGGTGCCACGACACGAAGGCCCCCGCCATGTAGAACGCTCCATGCGCAAAATTGGGCACGTGCAAGATGCCGTACACCAGGGTCAGGCCCAGCGCCACCAGGCTGTAGATGCCACCCAGCGTGAGGCCGTTGAGCACTTGCTGCAAAAACAACTCCATCAGTCGCCCCTTTCCGTGCGCTGCACCGTCAGATGCGGCTGTGCGCCGCGGCAGCGCAGGCAGCGCATCGCGGGCTGCGGTGTCTGTGGCCGGGTCCGCCGGGCATCCCTGTGGGGGCGTCTTTCCATCGTCGTGCTCCTGGTAGGTTTGCAGACAGGCCACGCCGCTTGCCGTGGCCAGCATGCCCCGTGCGCCTTCACTGTTTCTCGCGCCCGTCTTTGCGGTGCAAGGCTCTGGCAATGCCGTGGCGTTGGGGCATGTCCAGCTTAGTAACGAAGCTCTGCAACCCCAACCTGCAATTCCGCAGTGCAGAACATTTCAGGGTAATCACCCACCGATTGGCGGGCACACCAGTCATGTGCGCGACTGCGAGCGCACTGGCGCCGACACAGACTGAAACAGCCCGGTGCGTGCAAGGGGGCCGGCCATGCACAATGAAAACACCCCATCTCACACGCCTCTTCTGCCCATGAACCCCTCTGCACTGGCCCGCCTGCGCGCTGTTCTTCAAACCCATGTGGACCAGGGTCTGTTGCCCGGCGCGGTAGCGCTGGTGCACCACTGCGGCCACACCGTGCTGCATGAGGCGGTCGGCGCGCAGCGCCCCGAGGCAGACGGCCAGCCTGGCCCCGCCATGGCGGCCGACACGGTGTTCCGCATCTATTCAATGACCAAGCCCATTGCTTCGCTGGTGGCGATGATGCTGATGGAAGAAGGCCGCCTGCTGCTGTCGCAGCCCGTGTCGCACTACCTGCCCGCGTTTGCAGGCCAGCGCGTGTACGACGAAGCCACCGGCGCCACCGCGCCCACCACCCGCGAGGCCACCGTGTACGACCTGCTGCGCCACACCGCCGGCTTGAGCTACGCGTGGGAGGCTGGTGCGGTGCCCGACGCCTACCGCGCCGCGCGCATCGGATCGCGCCGCCAGACCAATGCCGAACTGGCCGCCGCGCTGGGCCGGCTGCCGCTGGTGCACACCCCAGGCACCCGCTGGGAATACAGCCGCGCCACCGACGTGCTGGGCGCCGTGCTGGAGGTGATCGAAGGCGAGCCTCTGGGCGCCATCCTGCAGCGCCGTGTATTCGGCCCACTGGGCATGGCGGACACAGGCTTCTCGGTGCCCGCGCACAGCCTGCCGCGCCTGGCCGAGCCCTTTGCCAAAGACCCGCAGACTGGCGCCGATGTGGCGCTGATCGACGTATCTGCCCCGCCGGTTTTCGAATCGGCCGGTGGTGGTCTGGTGTCCACCGCCGCCGACTACGCCCGCTTTCTGCATGCCATGCTCGGCCGTGGCTCCGGCATGGGCCCCCATGGCCAGGTGCGCCTGGCCAGCCGCGCCACGGTGGACTTCATGA
>JBCNOJ010000186.1:0-9046 GCA_039593925.1 Acidovorax sp. | reverse complement strand
GGGGACTGAACATTCCTGCGCGCGGTTGAATCGCACCTGAATAGCGCCGGAGGCAAGGCACTGCGGCCTATCTGCCCCCGGTTTGACATCGCTCAAGCCTGCGGGCGCCGCGCACGGAGCCGCAGCCCCTACCATGGGCTCCACAAAAAAAGGGAGTGCCCCATGGGTTTGATGGTTGACGTTCTGGACCGGCTGGAGGCGCAAGACCTTCAGGCGGCCGCACAGGCTGCGCTGGCCGAGAACAGCGCAATCGCTTTGATCGAATTGCTGGAAATGCTGTGGAGCTGCGAGCCCCGCAGCGCCGATGCCGTGATCGACGCCGTACTGCAGCGGCTGCAGCAGCTGCGGGCCTTGCGGTGAGGAGGCTTTTCTGGCCGAGGCTCGCCCAGGGTCGCCCGGCCCGGGTCAGCCCAACCGCTCCTGCAGAAAATCCAGAAAACACGCAATGCGCGCCGCCAGCTGTGTGTTGCGGTAGTACACGGCGCTGACGGGCTGGCGCACCTCCACCGTGTCCTTGGCCAGCACCTGCACCAGGTGGCCACGTGCACGGTCACCAGCGGTCATGAAGTCCGACAGGCACACGATGCCCACCCCCTGCAGCGCCAGCTGGCGCAGGGTTTCGCCGCTGGACGCGGTCAGGCTGGGCACGATGGGCCAGGCATCGCCATGCGCGCCCCGCAGCGGCCAGTGGTTGAGCGACTCGGGCTGGTTGAAGCCCAGCAGCGTTTGGCGGGCCAGGTCGGCCACGCCCCTGGGCTTGCCAGCCCGCGCCAAGTAGTCGGGGCTGGCCAGCACCCGCAGGCGGCTGGTGCACAGCGGGCGCGCATGCAGGGTCGAGTCCTGCAACTGGCCGATGCGGATGGCCACGTCGGTGCGCCGCTCCAGCAGATCGATGTTGAGTTCGTCCGTGTCCAGCTGCAGCGTGATCTGCGGATAGGCCTGGCGAAACGCAGGCACCAGCGGCACCACAGCGTGCAGCATGAAGGGTGTGGCCGCATTCACCCGCAGACGGCCAGCGGGCTGCTGGCGCCGCGCGGCCATGTGCTCTTCCGCATCGTCGATGGAGACCAGGATGGCGCGTGTGCGCTGCAAAAAGGCCTGCCCCTCCTCGGTCAGCTCGGTGCGGCGCGTGGTGCGGCGCAGCAGCGTGGTGTCGAGCTTTTTCTCCAGCCGGCCCAGGGCGCGGCTGATGCCCGAGACGGTCTGGCCCAGCGCGTCGGCAGCGGCCGTGATCGACCCGCCATCCACCACGGCCACAAAGGCCTGCAGTTCTTCGAGCGTGGTTTTCATGGGCTACCCCTCCAACGATTGTTGATTCAAAGTCAACTATCCATGGAGCGTAACTGTCTTTTTCTGCAAGGCTGAAAAACCCACACTCCTTCCCATATCCACAGGAGTGTTTCCATGCCCATTGCCCTGTTCGCGCTGACGCTCAGCGCATTTGCCATCGGCACGACCGAGTTCGTGATCGTTGGCCTGCTGCCCACCGTGGCGGCGGACCTTGCCATCAGTCTGCCCTCGGCCGGGCTGCTGGTGAGCCTCTACGCATTGGGGGTTGCCATCGGCGCGCCCGTGCTTACCGCACTCACCGGCAAGCTGCCGCGCAAGGCGCTGCTGCTGGCCCTGATGGCGCTATTCACCGCCGGCAACCTGCTGGCCTGGCAGGCCCCCAGCTACGAGACGCTGGTGACCGCGCGCATCCTCACCGGGCTGGCGCATGGCGTGTTCTTCTCGATCGGCTCGACCATCGCCACAGGCCTGGTGCCGCGCGAGAAGGCCGCGAGTGCGATTGCCATCATGTTCACCGGCCTTACGGTGGCGCTGGTCACCGGCGTGCCGCTGGGCACTTTCATCGGCCAGCATTTCGGCTGGCGCGAAACCTTCCTGGCCGTCTCCGCGTTGGGTGTGGCTGCCTTCATCGGCAGCGCCCTGTTCGTGCCGCGCAACCTGGCGCATACCCGCCCGCCTCGCTGCTGCAGCAGGCCAAGGTTCTGGCCGAGCCGCGCCTGCTGCTGGTGTATGCCAAGACAGCCATCGGCTACGGCGGCACGTTCATCCCGTTTACCTTTCTCGCACCCATCCTCACCGACATCTCGGGTTTCAGCGCCAGCGCCGTGGGCTGGGTGATGCTGGTGTACGGTGTGTCGGTGGCCGTGGGCAACCTCTGGGGCGGCAAGCTGGCCGACCGGCTGGGCCCCATCCCGGCGCTGCGCATCATCTTCGCGCTGCTGGCGGCCGTGTTGCTGCTGCTGCAGTTCACCGCGCCCCACCCCTGGCTGGCTGTGGGCACGGTGCTGCTGTGGGGCGCCGTGGCGTTCGGCAATGTGCCGGGGCTGCAGGTGTATGTGGTCAAGCAGGCCGAACGCTTCACGCCGCAGGCGGTGGACGTGGCATCGGGCTTGAACATCGCAGCGTTCAATCTGGGCATCGCTGGCGCCGCGTGGGCCGGGGGCCTGATCGTGACGCACCTGGGCCTGCAGCACACGCCGTGGATCGGCGCGCTGGTGGTGCTGGTGTCGCTGGTCCTCACGCAGTGGAGCGGTGTGCTGGACCGGCGCAGCGGCATCCCCGTGCGCTCCGCCGGCCCGGTGCCCGTGGGGCACTAGTTTCCGTTTTCCCTCTGATCTTTCCCTTGTCACTCTCCGTCACTACAGGAACCGCCATGACATCCCCTCACCGCTCTCTTCCCGCCTTCGGCGTCGGCACCTTCCGCCTTCAGGGCCAGGTCGTGATCGACTCCGTGCGCAATGCGCTGGACCTGGGCTACCGCGCCATCGATACCGCGCAGATCTACGGCAACGAGGCCGAAGTTGGCCAGGCCGTCGCCGAAAGCGGCGTGCCGCGCAGCGAGCTGTTCATCACCACCAAGGTCTGGACCGACAACCTGCCCGCAGACAAGCTGGTGGCCAGCCTAAAGGACAGCCTGCACAAGCTGCACACCGACCATGTGGACCTGGCCCTGATCCACTGGCCCTCGCCAGGCGGCGCGGTGCCCGTGGCCGAGTTCATGGGCGCCTTGGCCGAAGCCAAGCGCCTGAGCCTCACACGGCAGATCGGTGTCTCCAACTTCACGGTGGCGCTGATGCGCGAAGCCATTGCCGCCGTGGGCGCAGGCGACATCGCCACCAACCAGATCGAGCTGCACCCCTACCTGCAAAACCGCACCGTGGCCGGGTTCGCCCAGAGCGAGGGCATCCCCATCACCTCGTACATGACGCTGGCCTACGGCAAGGTGCTCAAAGACCCGGTGATCGAGGCCATTGCGCGCTCCCACTCGGCCACCCCGGCCCAAGTGGCGCTGGCCTGGGCGCTGCAGCTGGGCTACGCGGTGATCCCCTCTTCCACCCGGCGCGATAACCTGGCGAGCAACCTGAAGGCGCAGCAGCTGCGCCTGAGCGATGCGGACATGGCGCAGATCGCTGCGCTGGACCGGGGCGACCGCATGGTCAGCCCCGAAGGTCTCGCACCCGCCTGGGATTGATTCGGTACATCCCCCTGAGTCGCTTCGCGCGTTCCCCCTTCTCGCGAACTGCTGCTCAATTCGGGAAGGGGGACGCTGCCAGCGCGGCGGGGCGGCCCTTGCGCGGCAGTCCTGGCATGGGCAGCGCCAATTTCTCGGCCTGCTAGCAAGCGACACATGACGTCGTGAAGCTGCAAGGAAGCCTGCCTCAGACGCCTGCCACCACGCGCATGAAGGCGGGTACCACGACCAGCTGGTCATCGCGCCGCTGCACCGCATGCACATCCGCGCGAAGCGACTTGGCGCCCAAGCCCTTGAACACCACGCGCGGCCCGAACAAGGTGCCCAGCAACGAAGGCACCAGGGCCACATTCGGCCTACCACGTGGACAACCCTGCCCTTACACCCAGCCAGCCCTGGGAGGCCAAGGACTTCGCGCCCGTGGCCCTGCTCACGGTGAGCCACCAACGTGATTGCGGCTTACCCCTCGGTGCCGGCCAACAAACTCAGAGAATTCCTCGCCTACTGGTGAAGACCGAAACCGCCAACTGGGCCAAGACCATCAAGGCCGCCGGCATCAAGGCGGACTGCCCCGCCTCCAGCCCCCTGCTATGCACCTCCTCTCCCGGCGCTCCGTACGCCGGGCGGGCAGCGCTTTGCCCATTTTTTCCTGAAAGGCCACCCACCATGCAACGCACCTACCGCAGCGGGCAGATCGTGCCCAGGCCCAACCAGGGGCCACAGGTGCCGCCTTGGCGAAAGCAGCCGGCCGGCAGGCTACAGGGCAACGCCGGATAATGGCCCGATGCCCCGCACCAACCAACAACTGCACCCCCACCGCGAACCTGTTGCCACCCGCCCGGCCGCCACCGTGCTGCTGCTGCGCGATGCCCCGGCCGAGGGTGGGCTGGAAGTGCTGATGACACGGCGCTCGCCCACGGCGAGCTTTGCGCCCAACGCCTATGTGTTTCCCGGCGGCGGCATCGACGCGCTTGACGCCGCGCCCGCCACCCACGCGGCCGCTGACCGCCGTCCCCAGCAGAGCGACCTGCGCCTCACGCAGGCCATCGCGGCCATTCGCGAGAGTTTTGAAGAGCTGGGCATTTTGCTGGCCCGCCATGCCGATGGCCCTCGCAAAGGGCAGATGGCCGACGCCAGCGACATCGCCGCCATCGACCGCCACCAGCCCTTTGCCGCGCAGTGCCATGCACGCGGCCTGCGCTTGGCGGCCGACGGCGTCTACCTGCTCGCGCACTGGACCGCCGACCGCGATCTGGCGCGCCGCTTCGACGTGCAGTTTCTGGTCGCCCGCATGCCCGAGGGCCAGGAGCCCGTGGCCGATGAGGCTGAGCAGTTCGAGCCCGTGTGGGTGCGCCCGGCCGACGCGCTGGCGCGCCACGAGGCGGGTCAGTTCTTCATGATCTTCCCCACCATCCGCACGCTGCAACGGCTGGCAAAGTTTGCCAATGCCCAGGCTGTGCTGGACGCCGTGGCCAGCGAACAGCCCCTGTGGGTCAGTTGCCCCCGCGCCGGCACGCTGGCCGGCAAGGAGGCGCGCTACATGGAAGATGACATGCCCTTTGGCGAGCTGGCGCTGGTGTGCCCCGACGGCCAGATCGTGCACCCGCTGGACTGGCAGACCGAGCGCCCCGTGCCGCTGCTGCGTAACGTGCAGCGCCTGACGGCCCCCAACCCGGGCGTGATGACCGGCCCCGGCACCAACAGCTATTTGGTGGGCGACCCGGCCACCGGCTACATCGCCATCGACCCCGGCCCGACCGATGCCGAGCACCTGGACAAGCTTTGGCGCGCTGCGGGCGGCGACATCCGCATGATTGTGTGCACCCACTCGCACGCCGACCACTCCCCCGGCGCTGCGCCGCTGCAGGCGATGTGCGCGCAGGCTGGCAAGGCGCGCCCGCCCATCCTGGGCCTGCCTTCAGCCCCCACGGCGCGAGCCGCCAGCCAGTTCACGCCAGACCGTTCGCTACAAAATAATGAGCTACTTGCGCTTCATGGACAAGGGCCAGAGGGCGAAATAACCCACACTCTGCAGGTGATTCATACCCCCGGCCATGCCGCCAACCACCTGTGCCTGCTATTGGTGGAAGACGCCCTGCTCTTCAGCGGCGACCACATCCTGAATGGCAGCACGACCGTGGTGGACCCACCGGACGGCAACATGGCTGACTACCTCGATTCGCTGGACCGCCTGGACGCCGTGTGTGCCGAACACGGTGTGGAGTTCATCCTGCCCGCGCACGGCTACGTGCTGGGCAATGCGCGGGGAGCCATCGCCAAACTCAAGGCCCACCGCCTGGCGCGCGAGGCCAAGGTGCTGGCCGCCATGCAGGCGCTGCCACACGGCACTATGGAGGACTGGGTGCAGCATGCCTACGACGACGTGCCCCCGCGCATGTGGCCTGTGGCCCAGCGCTCACTGCTGGCGCATGTCGACCGCATCCGCGCGCTCCAGCCCGGTAACAACTGAAGCCCCCCTTGAGGCGCTGCGCGCCTCCCCCGTCAGGGGGCCGCCACCGGTAACCCACCCGACAGAGCCAGCTCCACGGTGCCAGTGGCTTTGGCCAGCGCTGGCTGAGGCCAGGGTAGACAATCACGCCTTGCTTGCCACCGCGCTTTCAGCCCTCCGCGCATCTGCGGCCTTGGCGAACGCTCACTTATTTCCCCCATGACCGAAAAGAACCCTGACCCCACCCACATCCGCCTGGCCAAACGCGTGGCCGAGCAACTGAACTGCTCGCGCAGCACGGCCGAGCAATTCATCGAAGGCGGCTTTGTGAGCGTGGACGGCCGGGTGGAGGAAGCTCCCGGCGCGCGCGTGCGCCCCGACCAGGCGGTGGCGGTGGCACCCGATGCCAGCCTGCTGGAGCTGACCCCGGTGACCTTGCTGCTGCACAAACCCGCAGGGTTTGAAGCGGGCCTGGGCATGCCAGGCGCACCCACAGGGCAAGCAGCCCACGCCAGCCGCAGCCAGGGCGCGCCTCAGGCCATGGCATTGCTCAACACGGCATCGCACCTGGCCGAAGACGCCTCGGGCACTCGGGTGCTGCAGCGCCACTTCAAGCAACTCGAATGCTTCACACCCCTGCCCACCGAGGCCAGCGGGCTGGTGGTGTACACGCAGGACAAACGCATCGCGCGCAAGCTGGCCGAAGACATCGAGGTGCTGGAGCAGGAGTGCATCGTCGAGGTGAAGGGCGACATCGCGCCCAACGGCCTGCAGCGCCTGTGCCACGGCCTCAGCTTCAACGGCCGCCCGCTGCCGCCCATCAAGGTGAGCTGGCAGAACGAGACCAAGCTGCGCTTTGCGCTCAAGGGCATCCGCCCCGGCCAGATCCCTGCGATGTGCGAGGCCGTGGGCCTGACGGTGGTGGGCATCAAGCGCATCCGCATCGGCCGCGTGCCGCTGGCCAAGGTGCCCGAGGGGCAATGGCGCTACCTGCAGCCGTGGGAGAAATTCTGACAGCGTTGGCCCCGACGGCCCTGCGCAGCACGGCCTCGGTGACTGCGAAAGACCCACTTTGCACTTGGCCAGAAGCTACCAAAACAATAGCTATTAGCGCTTACCCAGCAAGCGCTAGAGGCATTTTTGGCTTAAAACGCCGCTCCCCAGGGCGCTGCTACACTGCGCGGCAAACAAACACACACACAGGAGGGAATGGATGAGCCAAGTTCCATCAGACAGCGCAGGCGGGCCAATGTCGACCTTCATGCCGCAGAACATCGATGCCTACCCGCTCGAGTTCACCGGCAGCGGGGGCGAGTACTTCCGGGTCTGGATCGTCAACGTGCTGCTGTCCATCGTCACCCTGGGCATCTACACGCCCTGGGCCCGGCGCCGTACCGCGCAGTATTTCTACAGCCACACCCTGGTCGCGGGCAGCCCGCTTGAATTCACCGCGCAGCAACGCCGCATGGTGGTGGGCTTTGTGCTGCTGATGCTCATCACCCTGGCCTACAACATTGCCGTGAACACCGGGCAGGACCTGGCGGTGGGCCTGTTCCTGCTGGGCGGCGCGTTGCTGGCGCCGTTCATCTGGGCCAGTGCCATGCGCTTTCGCCTGGGAGCCACGCGCTGGCGCGGCCTGCGGCTGCAGTTCACGGCAAGCTGGAAAGAGGTGTACACCGCCAGCTGGCCCGTGTTTGCCATTGCGCTGATCTGGTTCGGCGTGTTCTTTGGGCTGCAGATGCTTTCGCCCGAACTTGCACAGGCCCTTGAGGCCGTCGAGGACGAGGGCGAAAAGATGCCCATGCCCAGCTTCACGCCCGCCATGGGCGGCCTCATCACGCTGGGCGTAGTGCTCACGCTGCTGTGCTTCATCCGCCTGGAGTTCAACTACAAGAGCCTGCTGGTGCTCAGAGCCCAGCTGGGCGCGGAGCGCGGCCGCTGGAAGCCGGTGTACATGGACTTCGTGAAGGTCTGGCTGGCCACGGTGCTGGTCTTCATCCTGAGCGTGGTGTTGCTCTTCCTGGTAGGCACGCTGCTGGCAGGCGGCACCATGGCGCTGGGCGCCGGCCTGGGCAGCAGGCTCGGGATGTGGCTCTTCGTGCTGGTCTTCGTGGCCATCATTGGCGGTGTCGCATTCTTCTTCCTCGCGTCCGCCCCTGCGCGCGCCTACCGCGAGGCGCGCATGTTCCAGCTCATGTGGAACAACATCGGCGTGAGCCACGTGGCACGCTTCAAATGCCACCTGCCCACCAGCAGCTACGTGTGGCTGCGCATCAAGAACCTGCTGCTCACGGTGATCACGCTCGGCTTTTACCGTCCGTTCGCGCGGATCAGCGAATACCGCATGAAGTGCGAGTCTGTCACCCTGCACGTCAAGGGCGGCGTGGAGCAGGTGGCCGGCGCCATGGTGCGCCAGCAGCAAGGCGGCCTGGGCGACGCGCTGGCTGATGCGGCGGGACTGGATCTGATTGGTTAGCCAGCATCGCCAGCCGGCGGCCTTGGCGCGCCTTTGCGCATTGGCCGCTGGCACGTAGCGCACCTTTTTTGCAGGCTGCGTACGACCTTAAACCGGATGGATAGTCACGATGACCGAGCCCCTTCCCGCCAGCACGTTGGTCCCTGGGCGCTGGTTTGACGGCCTCAGCAGCAAAGCCCGGCCTGTGATGGTGGGCCTGCAGCCCACCCCGCGGGGGCCTTCTCTGGCACTGCACCCGCTCTCGCAACCCGGGGCAGAGCCCGTGGTTTTTGCCTGGAAAGATGTGGGCTGGCCCGAGGCGTGGAACGAGCGCAAGCCGCAGCCCCGCGTGGTGGTGGATTTGCGCGACCACGGCAGCGTGGAAATCGACGCCGTCACCGAATGGCGCGCGGCTCTGGCGGCGGCGGGCGACCGCCCCGGCCTCGCCCAGCGCATGCAGACGCGCTGGCCGGTGCTGCTGGGTGTTACAGCGGCTGCGGTCGTGGGCCTTACGCTGTTCTACCGCTATGGCACACCATGGGCCGCCACGCAGCTCACGCGCTTTGTGCCCATTGGCTGGGAAACCAGCGTGGCAGAGAACGTGCTCCAAAGCATGGACGACGGCACCCTCAAACCCAGCAAGCTGCCCAAGGAAAGGCAA
>JBCNOJ010000185.1:0-9062 GCA_039593925.1 Acidovorax sp. | reverse complement strand
AGCAGGGGCTCATAAATCAGCGAGTCGATCAGCACGCGCGAGCCGGCCGAGCAGGTCTGCCCCGCGTTCTGCACGATGGCGTTGATGACCACGGGGATGGCGGCATCCAGGTCCGCATCCGCAAAGATGATCTGCGGGCTTTTGCCGCCCAGCTCCAGCGTCACGGGGCAGTGGCGCTCGGCAGCCACCTGCTGGATCAGCGTGCCGATCTTGGGGCTGCCGGTGAAGCTGATGTGGTCGATGCCGGGGTGGCGCGCCAGCGCGTCGCCCACCTCGTGGCCGTAGCCGGTGACGATGTTGAGCGCCCCAGCGGGGAACCCCACCTCGGCCGCCAGCTGCGCCACGCGGATCAGCGACAGGCAGGCGTCTTCGGCCGGTTTGACCACGCATACATTTCCAGCCGCCAGCGCGCCGCCCACGCTGCGGCCAAAGATTTGCATGGGGTAGTTCCACGGGATCACGTGGCCCGTGACGCCGTGGGGCTCGCGCCAAGTCAGCACGCTGTAGCCGTCGGGGTAGGGAATGGTCTCGCCGTGGAACTTGTCGCACGCACCGGCGTAGAACTCGAAGTAGCGGGCCAGCGCAATCGCGTCGGCCCGCGCCTGCTTGGTGGGCTTGCCGCAGTCGCGCTGCTCCAGCGCCGTCAGCTCGTCCGCATGCTCCAGGATCTTGGCCGAGAGCTTTTGCAGCAGGCGGCCGCGCTCTACCGGGGCCAGCTTTTGCCACACCGCGTTGTAGCACTGGCGGGCTGCATGCACCGCCGCGTCGATGTCGTCGGCGTTGCTGCGCTGGATCTCGTCGAAGGGCTGGCCGTCGGACGGGTCGATCACAGGGATCGTGCGGCCCGAGGACGAGGGCACCGAGGCGTTGGCGATGTAGTTGAGTTGCATGGTCGCCATTTTGCCCGGAAATGGAATGTGTGCTTAGTATTTTGCAGAAAACTGCAATATCGCCTTATGTTTAAAGCGTTTTATGCTATAAATTTTATAGCTATATGCAGCAGGCGGTTTGCTGTGAAGCTCTGAATCGTCACCTCCGTCTGACTAAGCGCTGGAGAAGAAGGCGATTGTTTCTGGGTGTTACAGCCAAAGTATGATCAGGGTCGCCTACACCCACGAGTGTTTCATGACAGCCTTCCCAAACTCTCTCACTAACTACTTTCTAGCGCGTCGACTTCGTCGTGCTTTTCTGGCGCTGCTGATCGTATTTGTGGTTTGGCAGCCGTTGTCTGTCAGTGCTCAAACGGTGGCGGTCGACAATCTGTCAGCGTCGGGTGCCGGGTTCATCAATATCAGCGGCACGCAATGGGTTGGTTTTCGGTTTCAGGTTGGCTCGACAGACCAACGCTTGAATGAATGGAGTGTGGTTGCAGCTGCTGGCGGGACAGCGACTAACTTGACACTTAGCCTTTATGCGTTGGATGCCGGTACTAATTTGCCTTCGGGCGCTGCGCTCGCGAGTGCAGTGGTTCCGTGGGTCCCCGGGGCGACGAATAGGTACACGGTTGCATCTTTGGGTGCAATCGCTACCACTACGTTGACAGCCAATGCTAAGTATGCCGTCACGTTAGGGCCAACCGCAGCGGGCACCGGCCGTTGGGCAGTCGCAGTCACACCCCCAACTTTTTCCGGCGGTTTTTCTGCGGTCGGTGGCTATCTCTCGACCACGAACAGCGGTGGCACTTGGTCTAATCAGGGCTTGAATTTTCCAATTCAACTGAAGGTCACGTCTGTGGGCGCTGCGGCGACTGTTTCTGTGCCCACTTTGGAGTTTTGGTCCCTCTCTGTCTTAGGTATTTTGGTAGCCGGTTTTGCCGCTTTCCGTCTGCGGCGCTCGTACGCTGCATGAAAGTGTTTTAGTAGCAGGAGGCCCGCAGAGCCGCCAAGTCCAGGATTTCGACTTCGCCGCGCTGCACGCGCACGAGCTGGCGCGATTCCAAATCTTTCAGGATCTGGTTGGTGGTCTGGCGCGAGATGGCGAGCATCATCGACAGCTGCTCCTGCGAAATGCCGATCACGCGGCGCGATTGCCCTTCGGCGTTCCATTGGCCGTAGCCCTCGGCCATCATCACCAGGCGGCGCGCCAGGCGCAGCGGCGCGGGCAGCAGGGCCAGTTCTTCCACCGCCACGAAGGCCGAGCGCAGCTTGTCGGTCAACAGCAGGGCCAGCGCGTGCCAGTGCTGCGGGTGCGCCTGCAGCCACTGCTGCAGGCGCTCGTGCGGGATGTGCAGCAACGTGGTTGCCTCGGTAGCGTGGGCATCGTGCGTGCGCGCGGAGTTGTCGAACACCGAGATCTCTCCAAACCAGTGCGGCGGCTCCAGCCGGATCAGCAGCGCAGAGCGCACCTCGTCAGCCCGCCCACCCGTGCCCGAGATGGCCACCGCACCGCGCACCACGGCATACAGCCCGCAAGGCGCATCGCCGCGCAGAAAAAGCACTTCCCCCGCCTGCAGCTGGCGCAGTTGGCCCATGTCGATCAGAGAATCAGAGAAGGCAGGCGGCAGGTGCGCAAACCAGCGGCCGGACTGGAGCACGGGCAAATAGGCAGAGGGCGAATTCATGCAGCAGGCAAGGCGAGGAGCGAGGAGAGGCTAGAGCTGATAGGAAGAACAGACGCAAGCAACAAATGAAGCAGTGTGGAGCGGTCAGCGGGTTTTGTCATGTGCACGACAGACCCCGGCCCGTTCGCAGGGCGACCATTGATGCTGCTCAAAACAATACCCGGAGACACCCATGAAAACCCTGATCGACCACCTGGCGCAATACGCCGACTACCACCGCGATCCGCGCAACATCCACACGCATTTTGTGGGCGTGCCGATGATCATGTTCGCGGTGGTCATCCTGCTGTCGCGGCCCACCTGGGTGATCGGTGACCTGGGCGGTTTGCCTGTGAGTCCCGCTCTGGCCGGCGCGCTGGCAGCCTGCATCTTCTACTTTCGGCTCGATTTTCGTTTCGGCCTCGTGATGGCCGCACTGCTGTCCGCCATGCTGGTGGGTGGCCAGTGGCTGGCGCAGCAGAGCACAGTGCTGTGGTTGGCGGCAGGCATTGGCCTGTTTGTGGTGGGGTGGGTGATTCAATTCGTGGGGCACTACTACGAGGGCCGCAAGCCCGCGTTTGTGGACGACCTTGTGGGCCTGATCGTGGGGCCGCTTTTTGTGGTGGCAGAGCTGGGTTTCCTGCTGGGCCTGCGCAAAGAGGTGCAGGTGGCCATCGAGCAGCGCAGCGGGCCTGTGCGCCTGCGCACCGGGCCAGCCGCCACGGCGTGAAATGGAACACCCCTGAGACGCCTCGCGCCTTCAACCATCTCTCTCTTCTCGCTGCTGCGCGAGTCGTGAGGGGGGTCCCCCAGCGCGGCGGCGCGGCCCTTGCGCGGGGGCACTGACTTGGGGAGCGCCAGTTTCATGCGTCGCGGGCGGCGTTCAGAGCAATGAACCGCTGATGCGCCACCATCTTCACCGTTGATTTTTTGCCAGTGGCGCTGCGTAGCAGTGCGATCGGCTTTTTCACAGGAGCGCGGCCTGCCCACGGCCGCGCGCATGCCCCATGAGCTTTGTTTCCATCCTGCCCACGTTGCTGTTCATCGCACTGGGTCTCGTCATGTTCGGCTTGGGCCTGTCGCTCACGGTGGCCGACTTCAAACGCCTGCTGAAGCACCCGCGCGCGGTGGTGCTGGCCCTGGTGCTGCAGGTGATCGTGCTGCCTGCGGCTTGTTATGGCCTCATCGTCCTGCTGGGCGTGCCTGCCGTGTATGCCGTAGGACTGATGTTGCTGGCTGCATCGCCCGGCGGTGTCTCGGCCAACCTGTTCAGCCACCTGTTTGGTGGCAACGTGGCAATGAACATTTCACTCACAGCCATCAACACCTTGCTGTCCATCGTGAGCCTGCCGCTCATCACCAATTGGGCCATTACCACGTTTGCGCGCACCGGCCAGGTGGTGCCGCTGCAGTTTGGCAAGGTGCTGGAGGTGATCGTCATCGTGCTGCTGCCGGTGCTGGTGGGCATGTGGGTGCACCGGCGCGCACCGGCATTCAGCGCGCGGATGGAAAAGCCCATGAAAATCTTCAGCGCCTTGGTGCTGGCAGCGTTCGCGCTGATCGCCATCGCCAAGGAGTGGGCAGCGCTGTCGGCATCGTTTGCCGATATCGGCCCGGCGGTGCTGCTGTTCAACGCACTGAGCCTGGGCGTGGGCTACTTTGTTCCGCGCGCCATGGGTTTGGACAAGCCCATGTCCACCGCCATCGGGTTTGAGATCGGCATCCATAACTCCACCTTGGCGATCTTTATCGCGCTCTCGGTGCTCAGCAACTTTCAGCTTGCGCTGCCGGCGGCGGTGTATTCGGTGAGCATGATGTGATGGCGCCGATGTTCGGGTGGGCGGTGCTGGGGCGCAGAGGGGCCATGGCCGCAGTGTGAGCTTCAAATCCCGAACACCTTCAGCACCGAATCCAGCACGCCCTCCAGCCCGCGCCGCGCTCGCCCGCCGCGCAACTGGGTGTGGGGCATTTCTTCGTACACATACAAACCCGGCGATTCGCCATGGCTGCCGCCGCCCCTTTCGCTGGCTTCGGCGCCCGCTGCAGCGGCAAAGTGGTCATTGAACAAGCCCTGCTTGCCCAGCAGATAGGCACCAAACGTGTCGCTGCGGCGCGTGGAGTAGGCCAGATTGGGGTTGAATCCGATGGTGGCCGCCTGCTGGATGCTACGGCCTTGCTGGGCTTGCTCCACGCGAACGCCGCGGCAGCCCTGCACGATGAGCTGGGCTGGGCCGTGAAACGCGAGGTAGCGCAGCTGCAGTGTGAGCCAAGCGTGCAGGCTGCCAAGGCGCCAGTGCGAGGTGATGCGCACGGGCGCCTCCCGGCGCTGGAGCACACCCACCAGATTGTGTGGCTGCATCACCAGGGCGGCGCCTTCGGGCAGGTGCAGCACGGCGACCTCGCTGTGCGGGTCTTGCGTCGCGGACACCACATACTGGGCAGTGACGGGCGTGCGCACACGGGTCAGTGCCACCAGCCCGGCGGCCAGACTGGTGAAGGGGTATTGCTGGCTGAACAGCCAGCAGGTGTCTTTGTCGCCCTGCACGGCCGTGCTTTGCAGAAACTCGGGGTGCACCAGCAGTTCCTCGTCAGCGGCCAGTGGCACCGCGCAGGACACTCCAGAAGGCCCCAGCTTCAGCGCCACCTCGCCCAGGCTGGCCGGCAGCAGGCGCACGGGCGCGCAGCGCTGCGCCAGTGGTGCCACGCCAAAGTAAAGCAGCACTTTGATGCCCAGCGGCGTGAGAACAACGCCCAGCAAAATCCACAGTGCCATGGGCACGACCTGCTGCACGGGCGCGGCCAGGCGGCCCAGCCAATGTTGTCCACGCTCGGCCAGCAGTTGGGTCTGGCGTGCCTGCAGCGGCCCTGCCAGGGCTTGCAGTGGCGCAATATGGGGTTCGAATGCCCCCAGCGGTGCGGGGGTGGGGGGTGAAGCCGCCACGCGTGCGCGTTGAGCTGCGTAGTCGGCCGCTGCGCGCTGGTTGGCGGCCAGAAGCGCGGCCTGCTGTTGCCTCAGATTTTCGCAGGCTGTGCGCTCGGGCGATTCGAGCGGCAACCGGCATTGAATCGGGTGGGCCTGCAGCAGCGCCTGGCGCTGGGTCCGAACGGCCTGCCACTGCGAATAAAGGCGCTGGTGCGCCTGGTGCAGGCGCTCCAGCTCATGCTTGTGGTACTCGGCACTTTGCGTGGTTTGCAGGCGCCAGCGCAGCTCCTGCACATAGGCGCGTTCCTGCTGCAGCAAGGCGATGTTCACGTCCAGCTTCAGTCCCTGCAGGTGGGCCTGCACGAAGGGGGTGCCGGGTTGGCCCAGCGCCCCCAGATTGCCCAGGCCGGTGAGGCCGGTTCGCTCTTGCTGTTTGGATTGCAGTTGCGCGTCCAGCGTGTTCAGCCGCTCGGTCAACGCAGCCAGCGGTGCCTGGGTGAGGGCTGTTGTGCGCTGTCGGCTGGCGACGGCTTCGGCACGCACGTGGTCTGACAGCGCGTCCTGCGCAGAGTCCAGCTGTGCGGCCTCTGTTTGCAGCGCCTGCCACGCGCGCCACTGTGCCCAGCCCCACTGCGCCAGCAGCAGCACGCAGCAGATCAGCACGAACGACAGAAAGTGCCGCAGCACAAAGCGGCCAAAGGCCGCAGCCAGGGCGATCACAGGGCGGATTCTCCTGGGGGCACCGCGCCCCCGGCGGCAACTTACCACGTGGGGCCAAGCCCGCAGGCGCGGTGGGACCGTTTGACCGGCAAGCAGCGGTTTCGCTGACTGCCATCCAGCCAGGCGATTGCGTGGTCAGTTGGCCTTGTTGGCCGCCTGGGTCTTGGTGTAGACCTCCATCACAGTGGCAAAGTCGCGCTCGAACTGGATGGGTAAAAAGGTGTCGTTGCCCGGCAGCAACTGGCGCAACTTGGGCGAGAAGCTGTAGCTGTACGAGCAGCGCTTCACGCGGTTTTGCAGGTCGGCCGAAACGTCCTTGCCCATGGTCCAGGTTTCGGTCATGAAAGGGGGGCTTTCCCACAGTGTGCGGATGCTGGAGCCCTTCACGTCGCCCTTGAGCACCATGCGCTGGTAGAGGTCGCTGGCCACCGCAGCTGCAGGGTAGAAGCCGTGCATCACACCAGTCACCGAGCGCTCGTGGCCGTTGGAGAACACCACCTCATAGTTCTTGTCGGGGTTCAGGCCCAGTGCCGGGAACAGTGCGCGTGGTGCCAGGTTGCCCGAGTTGGAAGTGGGTGTGGTGTGCGCAATCTTTTTACCCACCAGGTCTTGGGGCTTGGTGAAAGGGCTGTCCACGCGCGCAATCAGAATCAGCTGGTAGGAATTGCGCTTGCCCGTGGCCTTGTTGCCCGGCACACCGAAGGGGGCAGGCTGGCCGGCGTTCACCAACTGCGGCACCAGGCCGGGGTTGACCTGGGCCAACTGCACTTTGCCGCTCTGAATGCTTTCGATCAGGTCTTTTTCGCCCAACGTGTCTATGTTGGTGCTTTTCTCCAGCGATTCGCCCTGGATGTTGTGCAAATCGATGTTGCCGCAACGCGCCAAGTGGTTGAAGTAGTCGCCCCACAGCAGCATGGTTTCGGCCTTGGCATACGTTTTGGGCATGGCCACCACCAGCTTTTCACGCGGGCTGCTTGCAAAGCTTGGTGCCTGCTGGGCTGCGGCTGCTGCGCGAGCGGGCGTCGTGCGGTCGTTTTGCGCCGCCACGGGCCCCAGCATCAACGTTGCGCCAGACAGCGCTGCAAAAAATCGGATATCGAATCGCATGGTGGTCTCCCTCCAGTTTCTTATTGGGTTGTGTTGCCGAGCAATAGCCCGGGGCCAGCGAGTATGCATGAACGTTTTATGGCAATCGGGCGCGTTGGCGACGCACGCGGGTGGACGTTTTGTCAACCGGCACCTTGTGCAATGGACAACACCGCGAAGGGCGGCGGCCCTGTAGCGAAAGACAATCTCCTCACACCAATGCAATCGCTGTCCCATGTCACAAAACACCCTCACACTTCAGCTGTTCTTTGAAGATTCGATCAAGCTCAAGACGGCGCAGTTGGCCTACCAATACCTGTGTGCAGACAAAACCGAGCAGGCCCAGCGCTGGGCCGACAAGTTAGGTGCACCCAGCCTGGATGCCTTGTGGGACGCGGAATGGTTCAACCCGTCGGTCACTGCGGCACCATCGCACCTGGTGCTGCAGTTCGACACTGGCACCAGCGGTGACCTGCCTTTGCTGCAGATCGAAACCCTGTTCAGCCACGGCTTGCGGGCGGCGGTGCTGGAAGTCTTTTATGACCAGGTGGGTGAAACCGAGCGCATGCATTTTGACCAGGGCCGCTGGGTGTCGCGCCAGGCTTTCATGCAAGGCAACCCGCAGTGGCGTGCGGTGGTGGAGCCTGCACAGCAGGACGGCGAAGAGCACGACGACGACCGCTACGCCTGCTCCAAGGACCCTGCCAAGCCTCTCGCCGTGGCCACGCTGCGTCAGCAGGAAGAAAAACGCAAGCGCGAGGCGCGGGAGGCGGCCGAGGCGTTTGTCGAAATGGCGCGGGCCATGGGCAAAAGCGGCAAATCACCCGTGCAGGGGTTGATGGCTGTGCTGCTGTTGCGGGCCGGGTTCAAGGGGCTGGTGCACGCGGTGGCCTTCACGGTGGTCACCGTGCTGTTGTTCAAGGGCTTCTGGCTGTGGATGGGCCTGGGGCTGGTGCTGGCCGTGGCGCTGCCGCTGTACTACATGGCCACCGAACACAAGGCGCTGCGTGGGGTAGACGGCAGCGACGACGGGGACGCCGACCCGCCTGGCGACGATGGCCCCGCCACGGTGATGGCAGCGCAGTGAAAGCCTCTCAGGAGAACAACAACATGCTGACGCAAATCGAATGGTGGGGCGGGGTGATCTTTGTGCTGGGGGCGCTGACTTACCGCATGGTCATGGGGGCGTTGGAAAATCCGAAGGACGGCATTCCCTGGTACCGGCTATTGATGCACGTGTTCTTTCTGGCCCCGGCCATGTTGCTGGCGGGTTATTTTTACCCGCTCACGCAGCCCGCGCTGCAATACGGCTACCTGGCGTTGCTGGCCGTGTCGCTGCTGGTGGTGGCCGTGATGCTGGTGCAGGAGATGACTGGCGATTCGGGAGAAGACGACAAAGAAGAGGAGAGCAGCCAGAAATCCTTGAAGGAGGGCGCATCCGCCCAGACCGAAGACCACGAAGAACCCGGCTGGCTGATGTCGGTGGTCGGCGCCGTCGTGTTGTACAGCCCGGTGCTCACAGCATGTGGCCTGGCCTGCACCAAGGCCTGGCCCATGGTGCAGCCGTTGCTCTGACGCATCGGCAATGCCGTCATGTTTTGGGCAGGTGGTCTGGTACCGATGACAATGCCCGCCAGCCACCCTCCGTTCATTTGCGGCACGGGTCCTTTTTTGTTTCAGCGTACCTATCCCCGCCCCCGCCGCATCGCCCATGTCTCCTGATTCTTTTGCCGACCTCTTGTCGATCTACATGCGCCGCATTCGTGCCAGCGCCTCGGGCGTGGCCACCGAGAT
>JBCNOJ010000184.1:0-9065 GCA_039593925.1 Acidovorax sp. | reverse complement strand
GGCCAGGTGCTGCGCGCGGCCATGGTAGGCCTGCAGGCCCGCAAAGCGCAGCCGGGGGCTGCGCGAAACGGCCAGTGCGAGGGGCACGGCGGCCTCGCCCGGCGGCACGCCGCATCGGCCCTGGCCCACGTCGATTTCTACCAGCACATCGATGCCTGCATCGCTGCCGTGTTGCGCCATGGCTTCTGCCAAGCGGGCGATGGCTTCGGGATGGTCCACGGCCACCCCCAGTCGCCCGCCGCGTGCTGCTAACTGGGCCGCTAGCCGCGCCACGCGGTGCAGCTTGGGCATGGCGATGACCTGGTTGGTGATGGTGATGTCGTTCACGCCACCGGCAGCCAGCGCCTCAGCCTCGGCCACCTTCTGCACGCATACGCCCTGCGCACCTGCGCGCTGCAGCAGCAGGGCCAGCTCCGCGCTCTTGTGCATCTTGGCATGGGGTCGCCAGCGCACATGGTGCTTGCGGGCGAAGTCGGCCATGCGTTGGATGTTGCGGTCCATGGCGTCCAGATCCACCACCAGCGCGGGGGTGTCGATCAGGTCCACGCGCTGGCCCACTGCGGATTGCAAAGCTTCAGGAATGGGTTTCATCGCGCACCGGCTTGTTGTCCAGATGCTGGGTGTCGGCCCAGCCCACCAAGCTGAGGCCGTCCGGCGTCCACAGCAGGCGGTTGATGGCGGCGTTGGAAAGTTGCCAGGTGCGCGGGGCCTGGATCTCCTGGCGGGTGGCCAGGCGGTACAGCACATCCAGCACGCCGCCGTGCGCCACCATCACCACCTGCTCGCCTACGTGGCGCTCGGCCAGCGCCGTCACCGTGCGTTCGATGCGGTCTCGCAGCGTGACCAGCGATTCCCCACCCTCAGGCGTGTACTCGGGGTCGCGCTTGCGCCAGCGCCGCGCGTCTTCGGGCAGTTCGGCCTCGATCTCGGCAAAGGTGCGGCCCTGGAAGTGGCCAAAGCTGCGCTCGCGCAAGCCGGTTTCTGTGAACAGCGGCGCGCCCGTGGCCTGGGCGACGGCCTGGGCAGTGGCGTGGGCACGCTGCAGGTCGCTGGTGTAGACGGCCGCGATGGGTTCGCCTGCCAGCGCTTGAGCCACCTGGCTGGCCTGCCACAGGCCCGTGTCGTTGAGCGGAATGTCCAGGTGGCCCTGGATGCGGGTGTCCACGTTCCAGGCGGTTTCGCCATGGCGGATGGCAACGATGCGAGTGGCTTGCATGCAGGTGGGCGGGCTGGTGTTGATGGGGAAGACAGGGTGGCGGATGATGAGACGGCGGCTTGCGTGTTCAGCGCGGCGACGTGGAAGGGGTCGTGGACGCGGGTGTCGGCGTGGGCACCACCGTGCCCGGCGTGGCAGGCTGCGCAGTGCCAGCACCCGACGTGCCTGGCAGCGGCAATGGCACTTGGCGCTGCCCCTGGGGCGGGTTCGGAAAGCCCTGCAGCGCAGCATCCAGCAGCACGCCGTACACGGCAGGGTCGCTGACCCAGACATCTTCATGCACGGCCGAGGTTTCGTACACCACGGCCTGTGTGCTCGCGTCGCGCATCACCACGCTGACGGCGCGGCGGTACAGCGGCGTGGGGCCGCCCATGCGCCACACGCCGCCTACACCCCAGCCGCGCCCGTGCCAGCCACCAAACGCCCAGGGCGAGGGGCCATAGAAGCCATACGGCCCATACGGCGCGCCCCACGGGTCCACGCGCGGCACCGTGTCGGCCTGCAGCCCGATCTGCACCAGCAGCCTGGGCGCGGCGTCATCGCGCTGCAGGCCCGCGCGCGCAAGGGCCTGGTCGGCCAGGCTGGCGATGGGGTCGAACGACAGGGTTTGCTGCGAGGGCAGGCGCTCCAGCCGGTAGGTGGCGGGGCTGGGTACGGCGTTCAGTGTGGAAAAACTTTGCACCCGTCCGTCCACGACGCGGGTGGTGCTGCAACCGGCCAGCAGCGCAGTGGCCAGGCCCAGCGACAGCAGCAACGCCCGCCGGGCGCGGAGGGAGGACACGGCAGCGAAAGAGAGGCGAGGGGCAGAGAAAAAAGACAGCAGCGGGTTCATAGCGACGGGCTCCTACGGCAGTGCAGCGACGCCAGCCACGATGGCCGACAGGCGCGATGGGCGTGGGATTGCCGCCAGCCGTGCAAGGTTCACGACAGTTGCACCACCTGAACACCTGGTAACACTGACAGCGGCGACGGCGCGGCGAATTCTTCCTTGTCGAACGCCTTGTCGCCGTCTTCGCTGGCGATGCCCGTGGCCTTGGCGTTCTTGAAGTCGTACAGGCCTCCGTCCAGCAGGTGCGAAGGCACCACGTTCTGCAGGGCGTTGAACATGTTCTCCACGCGGCCGGGGAAGCGCTTTTCCCACTCGCGCAGCATCTCGCCCACCTGCTTGCGCTGCAGGTTCTCCTGGCTGCCGCACAGGTTGCACGGGATGATGGGGAAGTTGCGGTGCGCGGCCCAGCGGGCGGTGTCTTTCTCGGCCACGTAGGCCAGTGGGCGGATCACCACATGTTTGCCGTCGTCGCTGACCAGCTTCGGCGGCATGCTCTTCATCTTGCCGCCAAAGAACATGTTGAGCAGCAGCGTCTGCAGGATGTCGTCGCGGTGGTGGCCCAGCGCGATCTTGGTGCAGCCCAGCTCATCGGCCACGCGGTACAGAATGCCCCGGCGCAGGCGGCTGCACAGGCTGCAGGTAGTCTTGCCCTCGGGGATCAGCTTCTTGACGATGCTGTAGGTGTCTTCGTTCTCGATGTGGAAGGGCACGCCGGTGCTGGCCAGGTATTCGGGCAGCACATGCTCGGGGAAGCCCGGCTGCTTCTGGTCCAGATTCACCGCCACCAGGTCAAAGTGGATGGGCGCGCGCGCCTTGAGCTTGAGCAGGATGTCCAGCAGCGCATAACTGTCCTTGCCGCCGGACATGCACACCATCACCTTGTCGCCTTCTTCGATCATGTTGAAGTCGACAATGGCCTTGCCCACTTCGCGGCACAGGCGCTTTTCGAGCTTGTGGGTTTCGCGCTCGATCTTCATGCGGGCAGCGCTGCTGGCGCCGGCGTCTTCGGGCGCGTCCGTCCAGGCAGCGGGGGCAGAAATGGCTGCCGCAGAAAAGGTGGGGTGGGTGGTCGGGGATTCGTTCACTACGGTGCTCATGGGGTCACCACTGTCCTGTCTCGATGCGAATCGCCACTTCGCAGTCGTCAAAAATTTCCAATTTTGCAATCTTCACGCGCACGCCCCGCACGCCAGGCAGCTGCATAAGGCGGTTGGCCAGCTTGCCGATCAGGCTCTCCAGCAGGTTCACATGCTCGGCCGTGCACTCGTCGATGATGATCTGGCGCACGCGGCGGTAGTCCAGCACATGGCCGATGTCGTCGTCCCGCGGCGCCAGGGGCTGCACGCCCAGGCTCAGTTCGGCATCGACCTGGATGGGCTGTGGCGCGGTTTTTTCGTGGTCGAGGATGCCCAGGTTGGCGTCAAAGCGCAAGCCGGTGAGCGTGAGGATCTGGGTGCCTGCAGCGGTGGTCATGGATAAGTCCTGGATTGAGTGGGCGTGTGTGCATGCGCTCACATCAACGAGAAATCGCGGTCAAACTTCATCAGGTGCTGGCCGCCGTCCACGAGCAGCGTGGTGCCGGTCATCGACCGGTTCTCCAGCGCGAACTTCACGGTGGCGGCCACGTCCTCGGCGGTGGACGAGCGGCCCAGCGGCGAGAGGGCGTGCAGCTGCGCGAACTTCTCGTCGCTCAGCATGTGGCTGGTCAAGGTGAGGCCGGGTGCCACGCCCACCACGCGCACACGGGGCGCCAAAGCCAGCGCCAGCATGGTGCCGGCGGCTTCGAGCGCTGCCTTGGAGAGCGTGTAGCTCACAAAGTCGGGGTTCTGGTTCCAGAGCTTCTGGTCCAGCAGATTCACCACGGCGCCTTGCGCGTCGGCCTCGCCCGCCGCCACGCGGTCGGCCACATGCTGGTGCAGCGCCTGGGCCAGCAGGACGGGGGCAGCGGTGTTGCTGCGCAGGTGTTTTTCCAGCGCGGCAAAACCAAAGGTGGCGGCGTTGTCGTGCTCGAACAGCGAGGCGCTGTTGACCACCGCGTCGACGCTGCCAAAGTGCGCCACCACGCGGGGCAGCAAGGCGCGCACGGCGGTCTCGTCTTCAAAATCGGCATCAAAATGGGCGCTGCCGCGCGTCAGTTGTGCGCAGGCAGCTACGGTATCGATAGCATCCTGCTCCGACGATCGGTAGTGCACCGCCACCTGCCATCCGCCTGCAGCCAGCGCCAGCGCAATGCTGCGGCCCAGGCGCTTGGCGGCGCCGGTGACCAGCACGGTGCGAGGGCGGGAGGGCGGGGAAGAGGGGGACATGTGGGGGACAATGCGGGCCGTGACCCAAAGACCCGACAGTTTAACGACCGCCCTGCACCAGCACATCACCCAGGCCATTGCCGCCGACGGGGGCTGGATGGGCTTTGACCGCTTCATGGCGCTGGCCCTCTATACCCCTGGCCTGGGCTATTACGTCAACGATTCCACCAAGTTCGGCGCCATGCCCGAGTCCGGCAGCGACTTCGTCACCGCGCCTGAGCTGACCCCCCTGTTCGGCCAGACGCTGGCCGTGCAGGTGGGCCAGGCGCTGGCGCACACCGCAACCGACGAGGTCTGGGAATTCGGCGCGGGCTCTGGCGCGTTGGCCCTGCAGTTGCTCGATGCGCTGGGCGACCAGGTGCAGCGCTACACCATCGTTGATCTGTCGGGCAGCCTGCGCGCCCGGCAGCAGGCCAGGTTGGCCGCCCACGCGCACAAGCTGCGCTGGGTGGATGCCTTGCCGGAAAAATTCAGCGGTGTTGTGGTGGGCAACGAGGTGCTCGACGCCATGCCGGTGCAACTGCTGGCGCGCCACGGCGGCCAGCAAGGCGGTGTGTGGCATGAGCGCGGCGTGGTCGTGCTGGACGACGGCAGTTTCGCCTGGGCCGACCGCCCCACCGACCTGCGCCCGCCCGTCGACATCGAAGGCCCGCAGGACTACCTGACCGAGATCCACGCCCAGGGCGAAGGTTTCATGCGCATGCTGGCCGACCGGCTTGCGCGCGGCGCCGCCTTTTTGCTGGACTACGGCTTTGGCGAGAACGAGTACTACCACCCCCAGCGCCACATGGGCACCGTGATGTGCCACCAGGGCCATCTGGCCGATGACAACCCGCTGGTGGCGGTGGGCTTGAAGGACATCACCGCCCACGTGAACTTCACCGCCATGGCCCTGGCCGCGCAGGAGGCGGGCCTGAACGTGCTGGGCTACACCACGCAGGCGCACTTCCTCATCAATTGCGGTTTGCTCCCAAAAATGGAGCAGCTACCGCAGGCGCAGCGAGCGACAGCGGCCAAATTGATCATGGAACACGAGATGGGCGAGCTGTTCAAGGTGCTGGCGGTGGGCGCGGGCGAGGCGTGGGAGCCGGTGGGCTTCAGCCACGGCGACCGCAGCCACCGGCTGTAGCGCGCTGTCTTCAGAAGCAGCGCGCGATGGCCTGCCCCAGCAGGTCCAGCCCCTGGTCGATCTCGGCATCGCTCACCGTCAGCGGCGGGGCGATGCGGAACACGCCGCCCATGCCGGGCAGCTGCACCACGTTCATCGACAGGCCGAGCGACATGCATTCGCGCGTGATGGCCGCACCCAGGCCGTCGGCGGGCTCCTTGCTGGCGCGGTCCTGCACGATCTCCATGCCCAGCAGCAGGCCGCGCCCACGCACATCGCCAATGCAGTCGTAGCGCTGCTGCAGCGTGCGCAGGCCCGCTTCAAGCCGCGCGCCGGCCACCTGCGCGCGCTCGGCCAGGCGGTCGCGCTCGACGATCTCCAGCACCTTGAGGCCGATGGCGGCGGGCAGCGGGTCGCTCACGTGGGTGGTGTAGAACAGGTAGCCGCGCTCGTGCGCCTTGTCTTCGATTTCCGCCGTGGTGACGATGGCGGCCAGCGGCAGGCCGGCGCCCAGCGTCTTGGACAGCGTCAGGATGTCGGGCACCACGCCGTCGCGCTCAAAGGCGAACATCGTGCCCGTGCGGCCCACGCCGGTCTGCGCCTCGTCCAGGATCAGCAGCATGCCGCGCTCCTCGCACTTCTTCTTGAGCGCGGCCAGGTAGCCCGGCGGCAGGTCGATGATGCCGCCCGAGCTGAGGATGGGCTCGGCAATGAAGGCCGCCAGGCTGCCGCTGGACTGGCGGTCCACCAGGTCAAAGCCGTACTCCAGCTCGGCCTGCCAGTCATACGCACCGCTGGCATCAAAGAAGCGCGGCCGGTAGCCGAACGGCGCGTTGATGGCCAGCGAGCCCGCCGCCGCTGGCCCCACGCCGCGCCGTCCGGCGCTGTACGTGGCCGAGGCCGCACCGCCCGTCATGCCGTGCCAGGACTGGGCAAAGCCCACGATCTCGTACTTGCCCGTGACCAGCTTGGCCATGCGGATGGCGGCTTCGTTGGACTCGGCGCCCGTGGTCAGCAGCAGGCTGCGTTCCAGCGCGCCGGGCGTCACCTCTGCCAGCCGCGTGGCCAGGTCCACCACGGGGCGCGAGAGCATGCCGCTGAACAGGTGCTCCAGCCGGTGCGCGGAGTCGGCGATCACGGCGCTGATCTCGGGGTGGCAGTGGCCCAGCACGGCGCTCATCTGGCCCGAGGTGAAGTCGAGGATGGGGCGGTCGTCCGCGTCGTACACATAGCTGCCTGCAGCGCGCTCGATCACCATCGGCGCAAAGCTGCCGCCGTAGCGGACCAGATGCTGGCGGGCGCGTGCCCAGAAGGCGGGGTCGTCGTTGCGGGACATGGCGGGCTCCAGATGCAGTGAAGAGAAAGAAAAAAGGGGATAAAGCCACTCTAGGCACTTGCACGGGTTCAGTAAAACGAATAGTTTTCAAGCCTGAAATCAACACTGCTGATACCTGACCCCTGCCCATGGCCCTGCCCACCCTCGACATCGACCTTTTGCGCAGCTTTGCCGCCGTGGCCCAGGCTGGCACGCTGGGCGCAGCCGCCGAGCGCGTGGGCCGCACGCAGTCGGCGCTGAGCATGCAGATGCAGCGGCTGGAAGAGGCCTGCGGCCAGGCCCTGCTGCACCGCACCGGGCGCGGCGTGCGCCTGACCCACCCTGGCGAACGGCTGCTGGTGCATGCGCGCCGCATCCTGCACCAGCACGACGAGGCCGTGGCCGACCTGGCGGGTACAGGTCTCGCGGGCGCACTGGCCGTGGGCTGCCCCGACGACTACGCCGCCGCCTTCTTGCCGCACCTGCTGCGCGGCTTTGCGCAGCAGCACCCGCTGGCGCGCGTGGATGTGGTGTGCGCCAGCACGCCGCGCCTGCGTGAACGGCTGGCCTCGCGAGCGCTGGATGTGGCGCTGGTCTCCACCCCCTGGGGCGCCGCACCCGAGCCCGGCATGCTGGCCGCGCTGCGGCGCGAGCCGCTGGTGTGGGTGGCCGCCCCGGACGTGCAGCCGCGTGACTGGGACCCGCTGCCGCTGGCCCTGTCCGACCCCGACGTGTTGGACCATCTGGCCGCCCGCGAAAGCCTGGACGCACAAGGCCGCCGCTACCGCGTGGCCTACGCCAGCGGCAGCCTCACCGGGCTGACAGCGGTGGTGCGGGCGGGCTCGGCCGTGGCCGTGCTCACGCGCTGCGCGGTGCCGCCCGATTTGCAGGTGCTGCCGCCCGACACGGGCCTGCCCGAGTTGCCGCTGCTCGCCATCGGCGTCGCCTTTGCGGGCCGAAAGCCCACACCGCTGGCTACCGCGTTTGCGCACCATGTGCGCGACGTGCTGCCTTCGTTGTGATTGCTATGAAAAATATAGCTGTTTACGCTTATTGGGTAAGCGCTAGAGGCTATTTTCATTCAGATTTCTGCATTCCTGGGGGCACGGGTGATGAACCGGGGCTGTCGACTGCGGCAATCTTGTCCCTGCTTGTGCCCACGTCCATGCCCAGCGTCACCGCATCGCTGCGGTCCTTGAGCTCCACACCCGTCAACCCCAGCTGTCGAGCCTCCTGACACAGCCACCACAGGCGCGCGGCAGCGGCTGCCGGGGGCAGACCTTCGGGCCGCACGTTCGAGATGCAGTTGCGCTGCGCATCGTTGCGCCCCACCTGTGGGTGCCAGGTCAGATAGATGCCCAGGCTGTCGGGGGAACTGAGGCCTGGGCGTTCGCCGATCAACACGGCCACCAGGCGCGCCCCCAGCAATGCACCGACCTCATCGCCCAGCGCCACTCGAGCCTGCTGGGCAATCACCACCGGCCCCAGCGTCCAACCTGCAGGCGCCTGCTGGCGAATCGCGCCGATGAGCGGCGGTGCCTGCCGGGCAACGGCCAGTGAGGACAGGCCGTCGGCCACCACCAGCAGCAGGTCAACGGGGCCGCCGTCGTTGCGCTCTTCGCCCAAGGCTCGCAACGCTTGCGCATCGGCATCACTCAGGCGGCGACCGAGATCGGGGCGCAGCAGGTAGGTGGCGCGATCGGGCGCGGCGCTGTGCACTTGCCGGGTGGCGTGGCCCATGGCATGCAACTGCCCAGCCAGAGCTTCGACGTCCAGCGGGATGTGCACTGCGTCGCGCGCCTGCGCATGGGCCAGACCAAAGCGCAGCAGTTCGCCCGTGGGCAGGGCCGCGCCCGCGCGCCCCAGAGCCAGGCGCGCCTGGGTGTGGGCGCGCAGGTCGTCCCAGGGGTCGGGAGGAATACCAAGCGTCGCGTTCATGGGGAGCCTCTCGGTTGCGTGGTCCATGGCACTGCATGGGATCCGCGATGCGCAAAACTGGCACGGCGAAAGCCAGAGACGCCGAGCAAGGGCCGCCCCGCAGTGAGGGCGTCGTCCCCTGGGGGAGGGCGCCGAAGGCGACTCAGGGGGAGCATTTCAATTGCCGCATCTGTGCCAGCGCCGGGTGTTGATCGCTGGCAGGCAGCAGCCGCCCGCCCGCATCCGTGATGTGCATGCGCTGCAGCCAGGCGCCAAACTCCGGTGCGCACTGCAGGCCCAGCACCTCGCGCAGGTAGAGCGCGTCGTGGAACGAAGTGCTCTGGTAGTTGAGCATGATGTCGGCAGCCCCTGGC
>JBCNOJ010000183.1:0-9101 GCA_039593925.1 Acidovorax sp. | reverse complement strand
GCCGCCCGCCCGACAGCGACCAGAACCGCCCGTTGTAGCCCGTTGTAGCCCGTTGTAGATAGAGAGATGCACTCCTTGAGCCGCTTCGCGTCTTGCCACTCTCCTGTGGGACGGAGTCACAAGCTGCTGGGCAAAGCCAGCAGCACGGTGGCTCTGGTCCGATGCGCGCCGGTCGTATCGAGCGCGTTCTCGCATGTGCGTCCTGGAGCTCTGCCGTGACGGAACTGCGCAGCAGCGAAGCCGAAGCCTCCCGTTTCCGCATACGGGCGCTGGTGGTGGGCCTCGTGGTTTTCCTGGCTTTCTGCCTCATCGTGGCGCGGTTGGTGTTTTTGCAGGTGGTGCGCCACGACGACCTGGCCGCCCAGGCCGAGAGCAACCGCACGGCCGTGGTGCCCATCGTGCCCAACCGAGGGCTCATCCTGGACCGCAACGGCGTGGTGCTGGCCACCAATTACTCGGCCTACACGCTGGAGATCACGCCCTCGCGCGCGGGCACGCTGGATGACACCATTGACGAGCTGTCCAAGGTGGTCGAGATCCACACCCGCGACCGCCGTCGCTTCAAGCGCCTCATGGAAGAGTCGCGCAATTTTGAATCGCTGCCCATCCGCACGCGGCTGACCGACGAAGAGGTGGCGCGCTTCACCGCGCAGCGCTACCGCTTTCCCGGCGTGGACATCAAGGCGCGCCTCTTTCGCAACTACCCGCTGGGCGACGTGGGCAGCCACGCCATCGGCTACATCGGCCGCATCAACCAGGCGGAGAAAGCGCGCATCCAGGATTCCGACGACGAGGCCAACTACCGCGGCACCGAATACATCGGCAAGCTGGGTGTCGAGCAGAGTTTCGAGTCGGCCCTGCACGGCGACACCGGTGTGGAGCAGATGGAGACCTCGGCGGGCGGACGTGCTGTGCGCAAGCTGTCCAGCCATGCAGCCACTCCGGGCGACAGCGTGATGCTGTCCATCGACATTCGACTGCAAAAGCTCATCGAAGACCTGTACGGCAGCCGCCGCGGCGCCCTGGTGGCCATCGACCCGCGCAATGGCGAGATCCTGGCGCTGGTGAGCAAGCCCACGTTCGACCCCAACCTTTTCGTGGATGGGATCGACGTGGAGAACTGGACAGCGCTCAACGAATCCATCGACAAGCCCCTGCTCAACCGGGCGTTGCGTGGTGCCTACCCGCCCGGCTCCACGTACAAGCCTTTCATGGCGCTCGCGGCGCTGCATCTGAACAAGCGTCCAGCCAGCATGGTGGTGAGCGACCCGGGCTTCTACAGCTTCGGTGGGCGCACCTTCCGCAGCCATGAGGGTGGCCTGGGCGGGGTGGACATGCACCGTGCCATCCAGTTCTCCAGCAACACCTACTTCTATTCGCTGGCTGTAGAGATGGGCGTGGACACCATCCACGACTTCATGAAGCCACTGGGCTTCGGCCAGATCACTGGCATTGACCTCAATGGTGAGCTGCGCGGCACCCTGCCCAGCACCGAGTGGAAGCGCAATACCTACAAGCGGGCCGAGATGAAGCGATGGTTCCCGGGCGAGACCGTATCGCTGGGCATTGGCCAGGGCTACAACAACTTCACCATGCTGCAACTGGCGCTGGCCGAGGCAACGCTGGCCAACGGCGGCATGCGGTACCGCCCCCACCTGGCCAAGGCCATCAAGAACTCGGTGACCGGGGTGATCACCGAGATCGCACAGCCACCGGGCGAAAATCTGGGCTATTCGCCCAAGCATGTGGACATCGTGCGCAACGCGCTGGTTGCGGTGAACAAGGGCGGCACGGGCACGCGGGTGTTTGCGGGCGCACCCTACAGCTCGGCTGGCAAGACCGGCACCGCCCAGGCCGTGAGCCTGGGGCAGAACGTGAAGTACAACGCCAAGGCGCTGGAAGAGCACCAGCGCGACCATTCGCTTTTTGCCGCCTTTGCGCCTGCGGAAGAACCCCAGATCGCCGTGGCGCTGATTGTGGAAAACGCGGGCTTTGGGGCTGCGGCGGCAGCGCCCATTGCGCGCCGCGTTTTCGATTACTGGCTGCAGGGCGACTACCCCAGCGAGGAAGACATCGCTGCGGTGCAAAAGGGCCAGGCCTCGGCACCCATCGGCAAGCCGCGCAAGGTTTCCGAGATTGCGCTACCGGCGCCTTGAGCTATTAAAAAGATAGCTGCTAGCGCTTTATGGGTAAGCGCTAGAGCCATTTTCATTCAAACTTTGCAGTGCTGGGCTGAATCTGGCTGAACACCAGCGCCGCCACGATCAATGCTGCGCCTGCCAGGCCAGCGGCCCCGAGGCGTTCGCCCAGCAGGGCCCAGGCGGTGAGCGCTGCAAACACCGGCTCCAGCCCAAACACGATGGCACTGCGCATCGCGTCCACCCGCTGCTGGCCCCAGGCCTGCAGCGTGACCACCACCACGCTGGCCAGCAATCCCAGGTACACCAGCGCCACCCAGGCCGAGGGGGGCAGCTGGGCCACGGATGGCAGCCAAGCCATGCCGCCACCATCCGGCCCAGCGCCATGCGCCAGCAGCAGCACCGTGGATGCCAGCGCCATCATGCTGGCCTGCGCCGCTGCCATGCGCGTGGCGCGCAGAGGCAGGGCCGCGGTGCGGCGTGCGCACTCTTCCAGCGCCAGGATGTACAGCGCATAGAACACCGTGCTGGCCAGCGTCAGCGTATCACCCAGATTCCAGGGCTCGTTCTCGTGGAACATCAGCGCCATGCCCGTCAAAGCCATCACGCAGGCAGCCCACAGGCGCCAGCCGTAGCGCCGTCCCAGTGCGGCCATGGCAATCAGCGGCACCACCAGCACGTTGAGGCCGGTCACGAAGGCGTTGCGGTTGCTGGTGGTGCGCGCAAGGCCTTCGATCTGCAACCAGAACGCAAGGAACAGCAGCAGGCCCAGGGCGCAGCCCCAGCGGCGCTCGGCGCTGCGCATGCCCCACCACAGTGGCGCCAGCACGATCAATGCAATCACAAAGCGAAGCCAGATGATCTGCAGCGCGTCGAGGTGGGCCGACAGCAACTTCATGGCCGGGAAGGTGGTGCCCCACACGACGGTCACGGCCAACAGAGCCATCAGGCCCAGACGTTCAGGTTTCATGGGCAGTCATCCAAGAAAAAAAGGCTGGCCGGTTGCCCGGACAGCCCGCGTTGGCAAGGCCGAAGCCTCAATTGAACAGATAGCGCGCCTGCAGATTCAGGCGCAGCATGTCGCCCTTCTGTCCGTCAAACGTGGTGCGGCGGCCGCCGATGAGTTCGCTGCCCAGTTCCACGTTCTTGATCGGCAGGTAATACATGCCGGCATGCCATTGGTAGAGCTTGTAGTTGCCTTCGGCACCGTACGCGTTCACGTAAGCGTCGCCCAGCTTCTGGCGCGAGCGCACCATGCCCAGCGACACAGTGGCACGCACCTGCTCGCTGAAAGCGTTGGTCAAGCCCACGACCACGCCGTGCGACTTGTCCAGACGCACCGTGTTGCCGTCCAGCACGGGGTAGTTGGCGCCCACCAGATAGGCGCCGTCGCCATCGCCGTCCATGCGGGTGTACTGCGCCATCAGCGTGGCAGTGCCGGTGAGCTTGTAGCCCGCGCCCAGGCCGAAGCCCAAGCCGCGCTTGGAAGCGCCGTCAATGCGCTGTTCGTGCGACATCAGGCGCGCGTTAATGTTGCCCCAGTCAAAGCCCTTGTCCACACGCGCCACCAGGTTCGGGCCTTTGGCGCCGTCAGTGGGCTCTTCAATGGCGAACTGGAACTTGGCCAGATTGGGGTTGTTATAGGTGTAGCGCACTTGCGTGGGCCGGCGGAACGTGGCGCCCGGCGGGCCGTTGAAGTCCACCGTTTCGGGCAGGTTGTCCACGTCCATGAAGGTGGACCAGGTCTGGCCGATCAGCCAGCCAGCGTATTCGCCGTAGGCATGGCGCAGGCGCAGTCGGTTGCGGTTGCATTCGCTGCCGCAGTAGGCGTAGAAGTCGGCTTCGATCTTGGTGTTGAAGGTGCCGATACCGGTGGGGGTGGAGGTTTCAAAACCGAAACGCGAGGTCTGTGCCGTCAGGCTGGTCTTGCCGCCGCGCGTGTCGCCCAGCGGTTGTTCCATCACGTTGCTGAAGGTGTCGCCAGGGGCCGTGCCTTTGAAGTCTTTGACCATGTTGGCCTCGGCATAGCCGTACATCCGGATGGATGTCTCGCTGCCGGGCAGGCGAAAGCTGCCGGGAATGTCGCCCAGCACCACCGCGTCCTTTTGCTTGAGCTCTACGGCCTCGATGCGGTCGTTCCAGGCCGATGCGGATGCGGCCGGGGCAGCGGCCGCGGGCTGTGCGGCCTGCTGCGCCTTGAGCTGGTTCAGTTCGGCGCGCAGGGCCTTGAGTTCGTTGCGCATGTCTTCGAAGTCCTTGGCGGACTGTGCGAAGGCAGCAGGCGGCAGGCTGCACAGGCCAGCAGCCAGCAAGGCGAGAAACGTGGGGTTCAGTTTTTTCATGGTCACTCCGGTAGGGGCTTTCTTTCGCAGGGGAACCGCATGAACCTGGATCACAGAGTCATGCGGCGTTCTTTTTTCTGAGTGGAAAAGGGGACCGAGGCTAGGAGCTCATGCGCCCAATGAAGGCGCGGATGCGGTCGTTGGCCGGGTTGCCGAAGAACTCGGCCGGTGGTGCGTCGTGGGCGATGCGGCCCTGATCGAAGAACATCACGCGGTCGGCCACCTCGCGGGCAAATCCCATCTCATGGGTGACCACGATCATGGTCATGCCGCCACGCGCCAGTTCACGCATCACATCCAGCACCTCTTGCACCATCTCGGGGTCGAGTGCGCTGGTGGGTTCGTCGAACAGCATCACCTTGGGTTGCATGGCGAGCGCGCGGGCAATGGCCACGCGCTGCTGCTGCCCACCCGACAGCTGCCAGGGATACTTTTGCGCGTGGTCCTGCATGCCCACACGGCGCAGCAAGGCCATGGCCTGCTCGTTGGCCTGAGCGCGCGGCGTGCGGCGGATGCGCCGGGGTGCCAGAGTCACGTTGTCCAGCACGCTCATGTGGCCGAACAGGTTGAACTGCTGGAACACCATGCCCACCTCGCTGCGCTGCTTTTGCAACGTGGCCACGTCGTCGGTGACTTTTTCTCCCGCGATGGTGATGTGGCCGGAGTCGTGGGGCTCGAGCCGGTTGATGGCGCGCAGCAGCGTGCTCTTGCCCGAGCCCGATGCGCCGATGATCACCGTCACCTCGCCCGTGTTGAACACAGTGGAAACGTCCTTGAGCACCTGGTGTGCCCCGAACGACTTGCAGACCCGGTCCACGACGATGAAGGGAGTGCCTTGGCCGGTTGTCATTTGTTGCGGCCTTCCACATCGAAGCGGTATTCGACCGCGTTCGAGATCTGCGTGACCAGCGTGGTCAGCAGCAGGTATGTGATGGCCACCGTAGACAGCGTCGCAATCGGCTGGAACGTGGCCGACTGGATGCGGTTGCCCACGTTGGTCAGCTCCACCACGCCAATCGCGTAGGCCAGCGACGAGTCCTTGAGCAGGGCCACGAAGTTGCTCACCAGTGGCGGCAATGAGATCTTGAAGGCCTGCGGGAACACCACGTCCAGAAAGACGTGCACCCGGCCCAGGCCCAGGGCTTTCGCCGCCTCGGTCTGGCCACGCGGCACGGCCAGCAACCCGGCGCGGATGGCCTCGGCGTTGTAGGCACCCACATTCAGGCCCAGGGCCAGAACAGCGGCGGCAAAGTCCGGCAGGTTGAGCCCTGGCACCAATACCGGCAGCGCAAAGTACACGAACAGGATCTGCACCAACAGCGGTGTGCCGCGGATCACCCAGATGTAGAAGCTGGCGATCCAGCGCACCGCTGCCCAGCGTGAAGTGCGGGCCAGCGCAGCGGCCGTGCCCAGCACCAGCCCCACGCTGCCGCTGATCAGCGTGAGCCACAGCGTGGTGCGCGCGCCGTCAGAAAACGCCTGGGCGTTGGGCCCGATCGGATCGGGCAAAAAAGACAGGAGCTTGCCCAGCAAGGCCAGCGCCAGAACCATCAGAAGGACGGCCGAGACGAGCGTGGCGTTGCTGCGCTGCTGGCGAGACCAGCGCTCGGGCCAAAGGGCAATGAGCATGGAAAACCCCGGTCAGTGGGAACGGGCGTTTCAGTTCGTGCAGCGAACGTCTTCGTTGAAATATTTCTTGGAAACGGCGGCATAGCTGCCGTCGGCCATGACTTCAGCCAGGGCCTTGTTCCAGCCACCGGCCAGCGAGCTGTTGCCCTTGGCCACGGCGGCGGCAATGCGCTCAATGAACAGCATCTCGCCGAGCTTGAAGCCCGCGCCGGGGTTCTTGTCAGCCACGGCCTTGGCCACGAAGCGGTCGGTCACCCAGGCGTCCACGCGGCGCGAGTTGAGGGCACTGCGGGCGTCCACGTCGGTCGGGAAGTTTTTCATTTCCTTAATGGACGAAACTTTCTGTACGTTCTCCAGGTAGCTCGTGCCCGTCTGCACGGCGACCACCTTGCCAGCCAGGTCCTTGGCGCTCTTGATGGCGGGGTCCATGGCGATGATCATGCCACCCGAGCAGTAGTGAGGGTCGGTGAAGGTGACGGCCTTGGCGCGCTCTTCGGTGATCCCGTGCGAGGCGATCACCAGGTCCCAGCGGTCCTGGCGCAGGCCGGTGAGCAGGGCGTCGAAGCCCAGCGTCTTCCATTGCACGGTGAGCCCCATCTTCTTGGCGACGAGCTCGGCCACTTCCACTTCAAAACCGGTCAGTGTGGTGCCATTGAAGAAATTGAACGGCGCAAACTGCCCTTCGGTCGCGATCAGGATCTTTCCATCTTTTTTGACTTCATCCAGCGTCCGGGCCTGGGCGGCAAATGCGGCGCAAAGCGCGAGGGCGGTGGCTACAGCCTTGAACAATTTCATGGGAAGGGTCCTGTGTGGGGTATTTCAGGTACAAAAAATCCGGCATGCGGGTAGCAAGCCGGAGACGGTGGGTATGTTGGCGCAGGCATCGCCAATTGCGAAGTCTGCCGTCATCAAATGGACACGATTATAGATAGCGCCCCTTTTTTCTTGAACACTGCGTGCACCACCAAAAGGCCTGTTGTAGGCCAATTCGCAACAGGTTAGAGAGCTCTGCCAAACGCCGACAGAGCGTTTGGTCGCCTTGTCAGCGCAGGAAGGCGTCGTACCCGGTCTTGAGGATCAACGCGCTCACCACCAGGATGAAGATGCCCCGCACAAAACCCGTGCCGTGCTTGAGCGCCATGTGGGTGCCCAACAGGCTGCCCACCACATTGGCCACTGCCAAGGTGACGGCAAAGTGCCACCACACATGGCCCTTTGCGGCGAACAGCAGGATTGCCGCGATGTTGGTGGCGCAGTTGAGGAGCTTGGCCGAGGCTGACGCGTTCAGAAAGTCATAGCCCAGCAGACGCACGAACAGAAACACAAAGAAGCTGCCGGTGCCTGGCCCAAAGAACCCGTCGTAGAACCCGATCAACACGCCAATGCCGCAGGCGGCCCACAGTTCTACCCTGCCGGTGTAGCGGGGGGCATGGTGCTTGCCCAGTTCCTTCTTGGCCAGCGTATAGGCCAGCACGGCCAGCAGAACCAGCGGCAGGAGCTTGCGCAAAAAATCTGGCGACACCACCGTGACCGCCCAGGCACCGGCGAATGACCCGGCAAAACCGGCGCCGGCAGCGGGCAGCATGGCCGACCAGCGAATGTTCACGCGGCGGCTGTATTGCCAAGTGGCCATGGCCGTGCCCCAGACCGAGGCTGCCTTGTTGGTGCCCAGCAAAGTGGCCGGCGCGGCGCTGGGAAAAGCCGCAAACAGGGCCGGCACCATCACCAGCCCCCCACCGCCGACGATGGCGTCGACAAAGCCTGCAAGGAGCGACGCCAGGGTGATAAAAATCCATTCCATCGCAGGATTGTCGCACCCCGGGTGCTATCAAAAGAGGACGAGCGGCACGACCCAAAGCAGGCCCGAGCGGTACTCCCATCCGTGGTTTCCAAACCGGCTGGAACGGTTTAACGGTTTTCGAGCAGGCAAGAAAAAGGCGCTGGGATCGCCAGCGCCTGAAAGGGGATGCACCTCGTTGGGTGCTTGCAATTTGGTTGTTGGTAGAAAGGATGTCTCCTCGGGCCCCTCGCTTTGGCACACCGAAGCGCGCTTTCGAGTGCCGTAACTGTAACGGCTGCACCCTGCTGGTGCATTGGGGGTTTCCCGCACCCTTGGGTCACGCGTTTGTGGGCCTTTCTGGGGCATTGGGGCGACAGCGACCGGGCCATGGCGCTTTTGGGGCTGGCATGGGTCGTGCAATGCGCATGTAACAAATTGCCAAAGGGAGCGTACATGCGGGCAGTCCTCTACCGGATCTTTGCGGTTGTGTTGTTGTGCCTGGGCCTATGCGCCAGCGCGGCGGCGCAAACCCCGCCCGACGTTGCCGCTGCGCAGGCCGCCACTGCGCCTGCGGCCGCCGCAGCCCTGTCACGCCCATCGGTCGTTGCGGCCGACACGATCAACGCTGCGGACACCGCCTGGATGATGACGTCCACCGCCCTGGTGCTGCTCATGACGCTGCCGGGCCTCGCGCTGTTCTATGCCGGCATGGTGCGCCGCAAGAACGTGCTCAACACCATGGCCAGCGTGGTGGCCATTGCTGCGTTGGTCAGCGTGCTGTGGTTTGGCGCCGGTTATTCGCTGGCCTTCACGCCGGGAAGTGCCTGGCTGGGTGGCTTTGATCGCATGGGCTTCTCGGGTTTCGACTTTCAACTGGCGGCGGGCAAGCTGGCCGTGAGCCATGTGGCTCCGCACATCCCCGAGCCCGTGTACGCCATGTTCCAGCTCACCTTCGCCATCATCACGGCCGCGCTGCTGGTGGGCGCTTTCGTCGAGCGCATGCGTTTTTCCGCCATGCTTTTGTTTATCGGGCTGTGGACCTTGCTGGTCTATGCGCCGATTGCCCACTGGGTATGGGAGCCGGGCGGCTGGCTGGCGCAGATGGGTGCGCTCGACTTTGCCGGCGGTTCGGTGGTGCATGTCAACGCGGGTGTGGCAGGGCTGGTGTGCGCATGGTTCCTTGGCCGCCGCACTGGCTATGGCAAGGAGCCG
>JBCNOJ010000182.1:0-9106 GCA_039593925.1 Acidovorax sp. | reverse complement strand
AAGTGGGAGAAGCCGTTACGCAGATGGACCAGGCCACGCAGCAAAACGCAGCGCTGGTGGAAGAAATGGCGGCGGCGGCCAGTGCCTTGAACGCGCAGGCGGGAGAGCTGGTGAATGCGGTGGCCGTGTTCAAGCTGGACGGCAACTCCGCCAACTACCAACGCAGCGCCAGCAGCACGCCGTTGGCTGCCCCGGTGCCCTCCCGCGCACCCATCGCGGCACCAGCGCGCAGCCCCGCGCTCAAAAGCAGCAACCCCAGCACCAGCCAAATCAAAACCAAGCCCGTCAGCCTGAGCGCACCCAAGGCGCCCAGTGCGGCAGCAGCCTCTGGCCATGCCCAAAGCAGCGCTGGTCCTGGCAGTGCGAAAAGCGGCAAAAGCGCCAGCGAGGACGACTGGGAGAGCTTCTGAGACTGGATTTTGGGTAAAATCGGCCGCTAGCGCTTGCCCATCAAGCGCTGGTAGCTATTAAAAAGAAAGCACGCCGCACTGGGGTTAACCCTCTGCGGCGTATTTTTTGCTTGTGCGCTTGCAGCCGTTTGGGTTGTTGCCACGGCGTTCCCGGCCCGTGCCATGCGTCCCCCATAACGCATTCCCCAGGCCTGGAGTGGCTGCTGTCCTTCTTCATTCCAGGAGCGTTGCGATGAGCCAGTTCAAGATTTCCACCCGCCTTGCCGGCCTGTTGGCGGCGTTGTGTTTTCTGGTCCTGCTGGTGGGTGGTGCTGGGCTGTATGGCATCGTGCAGTCCAACGCAGGCCTCAAGTCGGTGTACGACGATCGGGTGGTGCCGCTCAAGCAGATCAAGGTGGTGGCCGACATGTACGCCGTGAATGTGGTCGATACCGCCCACAAGGTGCGCGACGGCGCCATGACACCCGCCCAGGGCCTGCAGTCCGTGGCCGACGCCCGCAGGGAGATCGACACCAACTGGAAGTCTTTCCTCGCCACCAAGCTGGTGCCCGAGGAAGCACAGCTGGTGGAGCGCTTCAAACCTCTGCAGGTCCAGGCCGATGCGGCCACCGAGGCGCTGGTCGGGCATTTTCGATCTGGCGATATCGCGGCGCTGACGGCGTTTGCCGCCCAGCAGATGTACCCGGCCATCGATCCGCTGCAGGGCGTGCTGGGCCAGCTCATGCAGGTGCAGCTCGATCGCGCCAAGGCCGAGTACGACCGCGCTGAGGCGAGCTTTCAGACCATCCGCGCGCTGGCTGTGGCCGCGGTGGTGGCTGGCATCGTCATGGCCGTGCTGATGGGCGGAGCCATGATCCGGCAGATCTCCCGCTCGCTGGGCAATGCGGTGCAGATCACCGATGCCGTCGCGCGTGGCGACCTGACCGTGCCGATCCAGGTCCGTGGCAAGGATGAAATCGCGCACCTGCTAGGCGGCCTCCTTTCGATGCGCGACAACCTGGCGCACGTGGTGTCGGGCGTGCGTGGCAACGCGCAAGGCGTGGCTTCGGCCAGCTCGGAAATCGCCTCGGGCAATCACGACCTGTCCATCCGCACCGAAGAGCAGGCCAGCGCGCTGCAGCAGACAGCCGCTTCCATGGAGGAACTCAGCTCCACCGTGAAGCAGAACGCCGACAACGCACGCGCGGCCAACCAGCTGGCCATGAGCGCCTCGACCGTGGCGGGTCAGGGCGGCGATGTGGTGGCGGAGGTGGTGACTACCATGAAGGGCATCAACGACAGCAGCAAGAAGATTGCCGACATCATCAGCGTGATCGACGGCATCGCCTTCCAGACCAACATCCTCGCGCTCAACGCCGCCGTGGAAGCGGCCCGTGCGGGCGAGCAGGGCCGGGGTTTTGCCGTGGTGGCCGGCGAGGTGCGCAGCCTGGCACAGCGCAGTGCGGAAGCCGCCAAGGAGATCAAGGCGCTGATCACCACCAGTGTTGAGCGCGTGGAGCAGGGCACGCAGTTGGTGGACAAGGCGGGCGCCACCATGACCGAGGTGGTGAGTGCCATCCAGCGCGTGACCGACATCATGGGCGAGATCAGCGCGGCCAGCAGCGAACAGAGCACGGGCGTGTCGCAGGTGGGCGACGCGGTGACGCAGATGGACCAGGTGACCCAGCAGAACGCAGCGCTCGTCGAGGAAATGGCCGCAGCGGCCGGCAGCCTCAGCCAGCAGGCCGACGCGCTGGTGGGCGCCGTGGCGGTGTTCAAGCTGTCGTCCGACCAGGACCGAGTCCCGCTGGCGCAGCCAGCAGGCACCGCAGGTGCGGCCAGTCTGCCGCCCGTGTCGTCCGCCCCGTCAGTGCCCGCTGCCCGGCGCTCCCTGGCAGCTGCCGGGGCGCTGCCAGCAAGCCAGCCCCGCAAGCTGGTTGCTGCCAGCGTCGGCCACGGAGGTGGTAAGCAGCCAGGGGGTGTCGATGGTGCCGGCGCTGCCAGGGCAGGTACGTCGCAGCGCCCGGCAGCGGCTGCGGCGGTGGCCAGCGACAGCGCTAGCTGCAAGGCGCCTTCGAAGCCGCCTGCCAATGGGGCGGACGACGATTGGGAAAGCTTCTGAGGGCTGCCTATGCGGCCTTGAACGGGCTGCGTGACTGCAACTCGCCCAGGTAGTTTTCCACGCCGGCGCCCTCGCGCTCCAGAAACCGCTCCACTGCCTCGGCAAACGCCGGGTGTGCCAGCCAGTGCGCGCTGGTGGCCTGCACCGGCAGCAGTGCCCGGGCCATCTTGTGCTCGCCCTGGGCACCCCCTTCAAATCGCGAGGCGCCGTGCTCGATGCACCACTGCAGGGGCTGGTAGTAGCAAGTTTCGAAATGCAGGCAGTCCACCCTTTCCAATGCGCCCCAGTAGCGGCCATAGGCTACCAGGCCTTCGCCTTCATTTGGCGGCGGCGAGGGCAGCTGGGTTTGTGCTGGTTTTTTTAGGTCTTTTTGGCCTATAGCGCTTTCTGGTAAAGCGCTGATAGCTATCAAACTGCTAGCAATCGGGCGGCCTTCCCGCTCAGCCACAAACAGCAGCCAGGCCTCGGGCATGTCGGCCGCCATGCGGGCAAAAAAATCCCGCGTGAGGTAGGGCGGGTTGCCGTGCTCCAGATAGGTGCGTTCGTAGCAGCGGTAGAAAAAATCCCAGTCGGCCGCGCTGATGTCGGCCCCGCGCGACCACCTAAAGCCCACGCCGGCCTCGGCCACCTTGCGCCGCTCCTGCCGAATTTTCTTGCGCTTGTCCTGCGCCAGGCTGGCGAGGAAGTGGTCGAAGTCTCTGAACGGCTGGCCCGTGCTGCCGCAGGTTGGCGAGGCGGTGAGGGCCCCCTCGGGGGGCAGCGAACCACGCGAAGCGGGGAGCGTGGGGGCCACGTTCGCACCGCCGCCGGGCCGCCCCAAGGCGGTGAGGGCCCCCTCGGGGGGCAGCGAACCACGCGAAGCGGGGAGCGTGGGGGCCACGTTCTTCCAATGGAATTGAACGGTGTGGCGCAGCATCAGGCCTTCTTGCGAGCTGGTTTGCACATCGTCATCGCTGGCAAACAGCACGTGCACAGAGGACACGTTCTCCTGCTCGCACCACTGGCACACCGCCTGCACCAGAAGGGCGCGTGTGGCCTCGTCGCGCGCCATCAAACGCGTGCCGGGTACGGGCGTGAAGGGCACGGCAATCACGGCTTTGGGGTAGTAGGGCACGCCGTGCTGCTCGTAGGCGCTGGCCCAGGCCCAGTCGAACACGTATTCGCCGTAGGAATGGCTTTTGAGGTACAGCGGGCACGCGGCCACCAACGTGTCGTGGCCGCCTTGGCATTCCCACAGCGTCATGAAGCGGGGTACCCAGCCGGTGCGCGGCGTGGCGCTTTTGCTCTCGTGCAGTGCCGCCAGGTACTCATGCCGCAGGAAGGGCGTGGGATGGCTTTGCTGCGCAAGCAGCCCGTTCCAGGTGGCGGCGTCCACATCCAGCGGGGACGCCAGCACGCGGGCGATAATGTGCGCTTCCTCAGCCATGCGCACTCCCGCGCCGCCCATTGCGGCCTGGGGCCGCAGAGGCGGTATCCAACCCGGCCGAACGTGCCGACAAAAGTGCCGACATAAGGGCCGACTCCATTTCCATGACGCTCTCCATTTGCACTGCGCAGCTCAACTTTGTTGTGGGCGACATGCCCGGGAATGCGCAGAAGATCATTGCCGCCGCCCGTGAGGCGCATGCCCAGGGCGCCCGCCTGCTGCTCACGCCTGAGCTGGCCATCTGCGGCTACGCGGCCGAAGACCTGTTTCTGCGCCCCGCCTTCATGGCGGCCTGTGATGATGCCGTGAAAACCGTGGCCCGCGAGACCGCAGGGTTGAAAGGCCTGGCCATCGTGCTGGGCCACCCGCAAGCCGTGGCGCCCGATGCGCCCGCGTTCAGTGCCTGCTACAACGCCGCCAGCGTGCTGCGCGAGGGGCGCATCGAGCAGACCTACGCCAAGCGCGAACTGCCCAACTACCAGGTGTTTGACGAGCGCCGCTACTTCGTCGCTGGCACCCTGCCCTGTGTGTTTGAGGTGGAGGGCGTGCGCGTGGGCCTGCTGGTCTGCGAGGATGCCTGGTTCGCAGCCCCCGCACGCGATGCGGCGGCGGCAGGTGCGCAACTGCTGGCGGTCATCAATGCATCGCCGTTTCATTTGGGCAAAGGTGCCGAGCGCGAGGCCACGATGCGCGAGCGCGTGGCCGAGACGGGCCTGCCTCTGGTCTACGCCCACTTGGTGGGTGGGCAGGACGAGGTGGTGTTCGAGGGCCGCTCGTTTGCGTTGAACAGCGATGGCTCGGTGGCGGCTCGTGCCCCGGGTTTTAAGGAAAAACTGGTTTTCGCGCTTGCGCATCAAACGCAAGCAGCTATTAAAATTGAAGCAGATGTGGCGCCAGAAGCAAGCCTGGAGGCCGATCTGTGGGACGCACTCGTGCTGGGCGTGCGCGACTACGTGGGCAAGAACGGCTTTCCTGGTGCGCTGCTGGGCCTGTCGGGCGGCATCGACTCGGCGCTGGTGCTGGCGATTGCAGTGGATGCCCTGGGCGCCGACAAAGTGCGCACGGTAATGATGCCGTCGCCCTACACGGCCGACATCAGCTGGATCGATGCGCGCGACATGGCCACCCGCATGGGCGTGCGCTATGACGAAATCTCCATCAAGCCGCAGTTCGAGGCTTTCAAGGCCGCGCTGGCCAGCGACTTTGCGGGGCTGCCCGAAGACACGACCGAGGAGAACTTGCAGGCGCGCATCCGCGGCACGTTGCTGATGGCGCTGTCCAATAAATTTGGCGCCATCGTGCTGACCACGGGCAACAAGAGCGAGATGTCCACCGGCTATTGCACGCTGTACGGCGACATGGCGGGTGGCTTTGCGGTGATCAAGGACGTGGCCAAGACGCGCGTGTTCGACCTGGCGCGCTGGCGCAATGCCAACGACCCGTATGGCACGCGCGCCAGCCCGATTCCCGAGCGCATCATCACCCGCCCACCCAGCGCCGAGCTGCGGCCGGACCAGAAGGACCAGGACAGCCTGCCTCCGTATGAGCTGCTTGATGCGATCGTGGCGCGCTATATGGAGAACGATGAGCCCATCGAATCCATCATCGCCAGTGGTTTTGCCCGCGCCGATGTGGAGCGCGTGACGCGTCTGATCAAGCTCAACGAATACAAGCGCCGCCAGGCGCCCGTAGGGATAAGGGTTACGCGCCGCAGCTTCGGCAAGGACTGGCGTTACCCTATCACCAACAAATTCAGGGCGTAGCGGTTTGGCGCTGCTCACCCATCCCCTTTTTTACATTCCTTCAGGAGACCCGCCATGAAAATGATCACCGCCGTCATCAAGCCCTTCAAGCTTGAGGAAGTTCGCGAAGCCCTGGCCGAATGTGGCGTGACCGGTCTCACCGTGACCGAGGTGAAGGGCTTTGGCCGGCAGAAGGGCCACACAGAGTTGTACCGCGGCGCAGAGTATGTGGTGGACTTTCTGCCCAAGGTGAAGGTCGAGGTCGTCGTGAAGACCGAAGACGTGGACCGCTGCGTGGACGCCATCGTGAACGTGGCGCGCACGGGCAAGATCGGCGACGGCAAGATTTTTGTGACCGCTGTCGAGCGTGTGGTGCGCATTCGCACGGGTGATCTGGACGACGCTGCGGTGTAAGGTGACAACCCCCTGAGGCGCTTCGCGCCTTCCCCCTTCTCTCGAATGACTGCGCCATTCGGGAAGGGGGACACCGCCAGCGCAGCGGGGCGGTCGCTGGCCTGGGCCGCGTCAGTTTTTGCCGGCCGTCAGATCACCGAGCGCAGCGGGATCTGGCGGGCGTTGGTGCCGGCTTGCTCGACCAGGGTTTGCAGCAGGTCGCTGGCGTCGCTGCCGGAGTGCAGCAGGCCCATCTGCCATTCGCCCATGAAGCCGCTGGCCACGCTGTGGTTCAGGAAACCCATCAGTGTGTCGTAGTAGCCCGCCACATTGAGCAGGCCCAAAGGTTTGTCGTGGTAGCCGAGCTGCCGCCAGGTCCAGACCTCGAACAATTCTTCAAATGTTCCGATGCCGCCCGGCAGTGCAATGAACGCATCGCTGCGCTCCGCCATCATCGCCTTTCGCTCGTGCATGGTCTGCACGATGTGAAGCTCGTCGCAGAGGCGGTTGGCCAGCTCTTTGTCCACCAGTGCCTGGGGGATAACGCCCACCACACGGCCCCCCGCTTGGCGCGTCGCTTCGGCCACGGTGCCCATCAGCCCGCTGCGGCCCCCGCCATAAACCAGTTGTCCGCCATGGCGGCCGATCCAGGTGCCCACAGCTCTGGCGGCCTCGGCAAAGGCAGGATTCTTGCCGGGGCGTGAGCCACAGTACACGCAGACGGAAAAAGCGACGGAAGCAGCGGGCTCAGCCATGAAAAATCCTCTGAAAAACAGCCGTACCCCAAATGCCGGCGCACAGCAGCAGTGCCAAAAGTACCGCCGCACTGCCCATGTCCTTGGCGCGCTTGGAAAGGTCGTGCCATTCAGGACCGATGCGGTCAATGGCGGTTTCGATGCCGGTATTGAGCAGTTCCACGATCATCACAATGAGCACCGAGCCCGCAAGCAGAGCGGTCTCCACCCAACTCCGCCCCAGCCACAGGGAGGCTGGCAGCAGCACCATCGCAGCAATCGCTTCCTGCCGAAAGGCTTTTTCCTGCCACCCAGCACGCAGGCCCTCCATTGAATACCCCGCTGCATGCCAGATCCGGTTCAGGCCGGTGCGTGCCTTCTGGGGGTTGGCTGGTGAAGTTGACTCGGAAATGTTCGGGGGCATGCAGGTATTGTGTCGCAGCCGCGTGACACTCGGCCAAGCGGGCAGAGCCGTTGATGCTACTTTTTCGGAAGCTCGAAATGCACCAGGCGTGTACCGGCCCATGCGTCGTGCCAGAACTGGCGCTGCGGATGGAAGCGGCTCAAAATCGCCCAGATGGCGACCCAGCCAAAGGTCAGTACCAGAACATCCACCGCCGACACTCCGAACGAGTAGGCCGCCAGGGGGGGGAGGAACCACACCCAGCTCAGCACATAGCGCAGCAAGGCGCGCGCCTGCGTGATGGGATGGCCTGCTTTGTCTACCACGCGGATGTGCCAGGTTTTCTGCGCAAGGGTCTGCCCTTTGGCCCAGAACCACGTGAAGTAAATGCCGAAGATCACGAACAGAAACGCCTGCAGTGCGTGGCGGTTGTCCATGGCGTTGCGGGTCTGGCTCAAGGTGCCGAAAAGATAGCCGGCAATGAACACCACCCCGAACATGAGCATGCCCTCATACAGCCAGCAGGCCATGCGCCGCCACAGGTTGGGCGTGGCGCCTATGGACGCTGGGGGAGTGGCAGGCGTGTCGGTCACGGGCGCGCGGGCAGGAGGAAAAGCGGGCATTCCAAGGTTGCCGCCATGCGGCGGCGTCTGGCTGAAAACTACTGAGGATACAGGCCCGAAGTATCGGGCGTGACCGGCAGGGGGCTTGCCGCTGGAGGGGTTTCGGCAGTCGATGCGTCGCCCAGCGGGGGCAGCGCGGCTGGCGTGGCGACCGGCACGGAAACCGGAGCCGTTTCCACCACGGAGGATTCGGCGTGGGGCGCGGGTGCGCCACCCACCGCTGGTACCACCGGTGTCACTGGGGCAGCCACACGCGGAGCATGGTCGATGACCGGAGGAATTTTGGGCACGTTGGGCCGGTTGGGGTTGGCCTGGGTGGCAGCAGGCACCTGGGCCAGCTTTTTGGGCGATACGGGCCGCAACGCGGTGGCCGCACCCTTCGGCTTGGGAGCCGCAATGGCCGCCAGAGCCCGCTTTTCTTCGTCAGACAGAGCTTGGTAAGCCTCCCACTGCGCACGCTTGTCGTCGGGCGCTAGTCGGTTGGTCACGGCGTAGTTGAGCCGCGCCTGATTGCGCTGCTGGGCGCTCAGGCTGGCCCAATCGGTCATGCGGTCATGGAACTTGGTCTGCTCATCGGCGGGCAGCGCCGCGAAATTCGCTGCCAACGAGAGCCAGCGGCGTTTTTGCACTTCGCTGATGAGCGCCCAGCGTTCGGCCAATGGGTACAGGGCCAGCTTTTGCGGCGTGGTCAGGGTGCTCCACGCCGGTCCGGACTCGGCCGCTGTCTCGGTATTGGGGATGTTGGGTGGGCGCACATTGCTTGGCGCGGCAATGGCTGCCTCCGCCCCCGCCGAAAGCAAAGTGCCCGGCGCCATGCGCGTCTGCATCCAGGCATAGCCGCCGCCCAAAGAAAGCGCCCCCAGAAGCGCCAAAGCCAGCGCAATGGCTGGCAGGGCGGTGGTGGTGGCAGGGGGGCGTGGGTGCATTCAGTCCGTTCAGTCCGGCGATCCGTTCAGTTGGCTCGGGCAGAAGTCTTCAAGAATTGTACGAAGCCCGGATCGGCATAAGCGGCAGGCGGGAGGTCGTCCGTCAGCAAAGCGGCATCCACCTCGGCAAGGTCGTTTGCGCTGTTTTCGTCCTGAGCGGTGTTGATGACCACCAGCCCGACCACCAGAGCCATCAATGGCACTGCCGATACCAGAGCGCTCCACCAGCCGCTACGCTGGTCACCGCCACCACCCATCGTGGCGCTACCGCCCGCGTTGACCACCACAGGCGCAGCAATGTGTGCGGGGGCTACGACGGCGCGCTTGCGACGCGCCAGCGCTTGCATC
>JBCNOJ010000181.1:0-9112 GCA_039593925.1 Acidovorax sp. | reverse complement strand
AGCGGCGTGGGGGGCGGCTCGACCGCGAAGGTCTCGCGGTAGCTGTCGGCGGGGTGCAGGGTTTCGTAGTGGGTGGCCATGGGGCGATGGTACCGGGTGGGCGCGAGATGTTTGAATAGAAAGTGCCTCCAGCGCTTATCTGGCAAGCGCTGAAAGCTATGAAAAATGTAGTAGTGCAACCGCTTTGCCCCGGCGGGGCTTGGGGTGCATGCCTTGCGAGGCTTTGAACAGGTTCTTAGGGCCGAGCTCTCACGCAGCGCTTTGAACCGTGCGGCGTCGCATTGCACTTGGCAGGCCGGGGCTGGGTGGAGATACTGGCGGCCGACCGCGTCCCCTTTTTCCATCCCTCCATTTTTTGGAAAGCCTGCGCCATGCACCAGCCTGTTCTTGCCGCCATCACCGCCGTGCTCTTGCCCGCTGCCGTGGGGCTCGCGCACGCTCAGCAGCCCCAGAAGATGCGCCCCGGCCTGTGGGAGCACACGGTGTCCATGAAAAGCCAGAGCGGCCAGATGGAAGCCGCCATGGCGCAGATGCAGAAATCCATGGCCAGCATGTCGCCCGAGCAGCGCAAGCAGGTGGAGCAGATGATGGCGCAGCAGGGAGTCAGCATGGGCCCGCAGGGCAACACCGTGAAGATGTGCATCACCCCCGAGCAGGCGGACCTGGACAACATCCCCCCGCAAGAGGGCTGCACCCAGACCGTCAAGCGCACGGGCCCCAGCACCGTGGCCATGAATTTCAGCTGCAAGGGCCGCCAGGGCCAGCCGCCCACCTCGGGCGAGGGCACCATGACGTTCAGCGGCCCCACCGCCTATGCCGGCAATTTCAAGGTCAAGACCGCCACCGCTGGCGGCAAGCCCGAGCAGATCGACATGGCCCAGTCCGGCAAGTGGCTGGCGGCCGACTGCGGCGCCATCAAGCCCGTGCGTTGAACGCGCCGTTGCCGCCGAGCGTGGGCGGTGCCGTGCCCGTGCGCGCGGTGGCTGGTGCCACCACTACGCGGTTGCGACCCAGCGCCTTGGCGGTGTAAAGGGCCTGGTCGGCACGCTCCAGCGTGTGCTCCAGCGTCTCGCCGGGCAGGTGCTGCGCGATGCCGGCGGACACGGTCATGCGCAGAGTGCCGCTGGCATGGGGAATCTCTAGCGCCGCCACGGCCTGGCGCACCCGTTCGAGCAGGTCGCGTCCGTCTTGGGGCTGCGTTTCCGACAGCATCATCACAAACTCCTCGCCGCCCCAGCGCGCCAGCACGTCGGTGTCGCGCACGCTTGCGCGCACGGTGCCTGCAAACGCCTGCAGCGCACGGTCGCCCGTGGCGTGGCCGTGGGTGTCGTTGATGGGCTTGAAGTGGTCGATGTCGAGTTGCGCCAGCAGCAGCGGCCGGCCGCTGCGCAGGCTGCGGCGCTGTTCCAGGCCCATCAGGTCGAGCATGGCGCGGCGGTTCAGCAGGCCCGTGAGTTCATCGCGCGTGGCCAATTCGCGGTTCACCTCCAGCGCTTGCGCCAGCGCCTGGCGCTGCTCGTGCAGGCGCGAGCGGATGCGCTGGATGCGCAGGTTCAGCACCACGCAGCCGCTCAGCACGATGAGCACCATCAACGCATAGGCCGCGTCCAGGTAGCCGAACGGGCTGGCGCTGAACCGTGCGGCTGTGGCGATGGCGCACGCAAACGCCAGCAGCGCATAGGCGCCGATGCCGATCACCTGCACCATGCTGAGCGCAAAGGTGCCAAAGAACAGGATCATCGCCAGCACGCTGGGCACCAGACCGCGTGCATCGCCCGCCAGCACGTAAGCGACGGCGCCGCTGGTGATGGTCCACGCCATTTGCGGGATGGTGATGGAGGGGTCCCGCAGGCGTGCTGAGTACCCGGATCGGATGAACGCCGTCATGGCAGCCAGGCCGCCCACGGAGAGCACGGCCCACCACTGAATGGCGGCTTTGTTGAGCGCCGCGCTGGAATGGGCAACCAGCAGCATCACGCCCGCGCTACAGGCCATGAGCACCAGGGCCAGCAAGGCCATGACCACGAGCGTGCGGCGGCGCGGGTCGGTGGAGAGGACCACGTCCTTCAGGCGCTGCCAGCGGGGGGAGTTGCGCAAGGGGTGGGCTCCAGCCAGGACGATGGGGCGGTGGGTGTGCGGGGCCGGTGGCAGTTACCGGCCGGTCGCGCATTTTACGGCGAGGTAAACGCCAGCGTACAGCCCACAATGCCTGAAAAAGCGGGCCGAAGGCGAAGAATGAGCGCGGGTTGGCAGCATGGAGGGCGTTTCGCCTTGTTTTGACGATTTGCCAGGCCCCTTGCGGCGCATGCAATGCCGGATGGATGGTCTGCGTTGCGTTCGCAGCCCGCCGCGGCGAGGTGCGTATGGGCCAGCCCGTGCCGAACGCGCGCAGGTGCTTTTTTTGAGCCGGGGCCTATGCCACCAGCGTCAGCGCAGCAAGCGCCGCGAGCGGGGCGGTTTCCGCACGCAGCACGCGCGGGCCCAGCGTGACGGGCGCGAAGCCCTGCTGCAGGGCCAGGTCCTCTTCGGCGGGCGAGAGGCCGCCTTCGGGGCCAGAGAGGAACAACACCGGGTGCAGGGCACCCGCCGCGGCAGCGTGCAAAGGCGCTGTGCCCGGGCGCAACGACAGCAGCAGCCGCTGCGGGGCTGCGCTGGCACCCATGCTGGCGGGCATCGATGCCTGCTCGCGTGCCCATGTAGCCAGGTCCAGCGCCGGGTGCACCGTGGGCACGCGGTTGCGACCGCACTGCTCGCAGGCAGCCACGGCCACCGCCTGCCAATGGGCGATTTTCTTGTCGGCGCGCTCGCCCTTGAGCTTGAGCACGCTGCGTTCGGCCACCAGCGGGGTGATGCTGGCCACGCCCAGTTCGGTGGCTTTTTCCACGAGCCAGTCCATGCGCTCGTTCGCAGTGATGCCCGCCAGCAGGTGCACGGCACGCGGTGCCTCACGCTCCACGGCGTGGTGTGGGCCCACCTGCACACGCACGTCGCTGCGGCCCATCTTCAGCACGGTGGCTTCGAACTCGCCGCCCGGGTCGCCCGCCTCCTGCCCGCCGTGGAAGAGCGTGATGCCGTCGCCCGGCTGCAGCCGCAGCACCTGCACATGGCGCGCCGCGCCCGGTGGCAGGTCCAGTTCAAGGCCGGTGGCCAGCGGGGCAGGACAATGGAAACGCGGCATTTGCTAGCCTATCAATAGCTGTTAGCGCTTGCTGAATAAGCGCTAGAGCCTGTTTTTGCTCGAAATTTTGTCTCGCCTTGCGCTGCGTTACATGCGGCCATAGGCAAAGCCGGTCACGGGCTCAGTGCCTTCGATCTGGTCCAGCATCTTGAGCAGCGGGCCCAACTGCCGGTAGCGGTTGGCCGTGGCGCGGATGTAGGCCATGAAGCGCGGCGCATCGGCCAGGTATTTGGGCTTGCCGTCGCGCAGGGTCAGCCGCGCAAAGATGCCCGCCACCTTGAGGTGCCGCTGCAGGCCCATCCATTCCACCGCGCGGTAGAAGTCACCGAAGTCGTCGCCCCAGCCGCTGGCGCTGCGTGCACCCAGCAGGCCGGCCTTGCGCGCCTTCTCCCAGTAACGCACGGTAATGTCGATGACGAATTCCTCTTCCCAGCTGATGAAGGCATCGCGCAGCAGGCTGGCGATGTCGTAAGTGATGGGGCCGTAGACCGCGTCCTGAAAGTCCAGCACGCCCAGCGGCGCGCCCTGTTCGGTGGGGGCCATCAGGTTCGAGCCGCCGCCGGGCCGCCCCAAGGCGGCGAGCGCCCCCTCGGGGGGCAGCGAACCACGCGCAGCGGGGAGCGTGGGGGCCATCAGGTTTCTCATCATGAAGTCGCGGTGCACATACACCTGCGGTGCGGCCAGGTTGTGCGCCACGATGGCATCAAAAGCGCTTTGCAGCGTGGCCTGCTGCTGGCCGTCGAGGGAGATGGCGCGGTGCTTGGCCAGGTACCAGTCGGGGAACAGCGCCAGCTCGCGGCGCAGCAGCGCCTCGTCATAGGCGGGCAGCACGCCGGGTTGTGATGCGGTCTGCCATTGCAGCAGCACGTCGGTGGCCTGCTGGTACCAGGCGTAGGCTTCCTGGGGCTTTTCGGGGTTCAGCCGCTCGATCACGGTCTGGTGGCCCAGGTCAGTCAAAAGCATGAAGCCAGCAGCTTCGTCCCACGCAAGGATGTGCGGCACGTTCAAGCCGGCAGCGGCCATCAGGCCTTGCACGTGCACGAAGGGCTTGCAGTTCTCTTTGTCGGGCGGTGCGTCCATCACGATCTGGCTCGTGCCCGCGGCCGTGTCGATGCGCAGATAGCGCCGAAAGCTCGCATCCGCCGAGGCAGGCCGCAAGGTGGCTGGCAACAGCTGGTGGGCTGCTGCCAGGGGCGCAAGCCAGGCCTCGAAGGCCGCCTGGCGGCTGGCATCGGGCCACGCCACCTGCGAAGGTTCGGGGCGGGTTCCGGCCGCGCCGGGTGGCGGGGCGGAGGGGGACGGGGGAAATGGGTGGCTCATGGATAATCCGATTTTACAAACCCGCCCCGGCGCCCCTGCCCCCGTTTGTGCAAGGGTCCGGCGCGGGTCCCTACTTCTGCCCCAGCCTTCATCGCCCCACGTGCCACGCTGCAAGCCCCACCCCGTGCAGACCTCTTCCCTCCGGACCCGGCCCGCCACGGCGAAGGCCGCGCTGCTTCGCCCGCCAGTGCCCGGCGCCCTGGCTTATGCCGTGGCGCTGGCCTGGTGTGGCCTGCCGCTCGCTGCGAGCGCCCAGGAGCCTGCAACGCCCAGCGCCTGGGATGCACCTCCGGCGCTGCGCAGTTCGCCCGTGCTGCAGGAAAAGATCCCCGAGGCCGTGCGCTCGCAGTTGCCCGTGTTCGTGACGGGCGACCGCGTGGAGGGCCAGACCGATCTGAACGCGATCATCGAGGGCAACGCCGAGCTGCGCCGTGGCGACACCGTGATCCGTGCCGACCGCCTGGACTACAACGTGCCCGAGGATCTGGCCAAGGCCCAGGGCAAGGTGCGCATCAACCGCGCCGGCAACGTGTATGAAGGCACGGCGCTGGAACTGCGCGTCGAGGCGTTCGAAGGGTTCTTCAGCGACGCGCGCTACCGCTTCCTGGCCAACCAGGCCCACGGCGAAGCCACCCGCGTGGACTTCGTCGACCGAGACCGCGCCGTGGTGCACAACGCCACGTACACCACCTGCGAGCGCGGCAATGAAGCCAGCTGGCAGCCCGACTGGGTGCTGCGCGCGGCCACCATCCGCATCGACAACGAGGAAGAGGTGGGTTCGGCCGAAAACGCCGTTCTGGAGTTCAAAGGGCTGCCGATCCTGCCCATTCCGTACATCACGTTCCCACTGTCCGACAAGCGCAAGTCGGGCCTGCTGCCTCCCACCATCGGGCTCGACAGCCGCGACGGGCTGGCCTACATGCAGCCGTATTACTGGAACATTGCGCCCAACCGCGACGCCACCTTGCGCGCCGCGCTCATGACCAAGCGCGGTGCGAACCTGGGCGGCGAGTTTCGCTACCTGGAGCCCACCTACAAGGGTGAGATCAGCGGCGATGTGATGCCCACCGACCGCCTGCGCGACCGGATGCGCTGGAGCTTTTCGGGCAAGCACGATGGCTACCTGGACACGGCGATCGGCGGCGTGGGGCTCAACATCAACCTCAACCGCGTGAGCGACGACAACTACTGGCGCGACTTTGGCCGCGCTTCCGAGCCGCTGCGCCAGCGCCTGCTGCCTGGCGATGCGTCGCTGAACTGGGCGCGGGGCGATATTTCCGCGTCGGTGCGCACGCTCAAGTGGCAGACGCTTCAGGACGTGAACTCCCCCATCGTTCCCCCGTACGACCGCATGCCGCAGTTGCAGTGGCGCTACACCCCCTCGCAGCTGGGCGGTGGGCTGGACGCGAGCGTGGTTCTGGACACCACCCGGTTCCAGGCGGCACGCGCGCTGACGGGCCAGCCCAACGCCGACCGCAGCTTTGCCGTGGCGCAGATCAGCCGGCCTTTCCTCGCGCCCGCGGGCTTCATCACGCCGCGCCTGCAACTGCATGCCACCAGCTACCAGTTCGACACGCCGCTGTCCAACGGCGACCGCTCGGCCAGCCGCACCCTGCCCACCTTCAGCCTGGATAGCGGACTGGTGTTCGAACGCGATGCCGCCTACTTCGGCCGCGCCTTTTTGCAGACGCTGGAGCCCCGTGCGTTCTACACCTACACGCCCTACCGCGACCAGAGCCGATTGCCGGTGTATGACACGGCGGCCAACGACTTCAACTTCGCCACCATCTACACCGAGAACGCCTTTGGCGGGAACGACCGGCTGGCCGACAACAACCTGCTGACGCTCGGTGTGACCACGCGCCTGCTTGACCCGGGCAACGGCGCCGAGGCGGCGCGTTTCGGCATCGCACAGCGCGTGCGCTTCTCGGACCAGAAGGTCACGCTGCCCGGCGGAACGCCCGCTGCGGAGCGCCTGTCGGACGTGCTGCTGGGAGCGGGCATCACCTGGACGCCGCAGTGGGGCTTCGACTCCACCGTGCAGTACAACCCCAAGACGGGCCGCTCCATCCGCTCCACCATCGGTGCGCGCTACAGCCCCGGCAACTACCGCACCGTGAGTGCGGCGTACCGCCTGCAGCGCGGCACCAGCGAGCAGATCGACATCGGCTGGCAATGGCCGCTGAACGATTTGTGGGGCGACAAGGGCCAGGACCTGGGCGCAGGCCGCGGCCAGGGCGGCGGGCGCTGGTACAGCGTGGGCCGCCTGAACTACAGCTTGCAGGACCGCAAGCTGGTGGACACTGTGGTGGGCGTTGAATACGACAGCTGCTGCTGGATTGGCCGCGTGGTGCTGGAGCGCCTGCAAAGCGGCGTGACCACCGCCAACACCCGTCTGCTCTTCCAAATCGAATTCGTGGGCTTCTCCCGCCTGAGCCTGGGCTCCAGCCCGCTCGAAACCTTCAAGCAACATGTGCCGCGTTACCAGTACCTGCGCGAGCAGGTCTCCACGCCCAGCCGTTTCAGCAACTACGACTAGCGCACTCTGTGCGCTCCTTGCCATGAATCAACGTGCAATTGCCCTGGCCCTGGCCACCCTGGTTTCCCTGACGTCGCAGGGCGCCGCCGCACAGGGGCTGCGCCCTTCGGGTGCTGCCACGGGCGGCGGCCTGTCGCGCCCCTCGGCCACGCCATCCGTCACCCTGCCGCCGCTCGGTGCCCCCAGCGGCGCGGCCGCCAGCAACACCACGCGCCAGGCCGACTTCATCGTGGCGGTGGTCAATTCCGAGCCGATCACCAACAACGAAGTGCTTGCCCGGTTGGCCCGCGCGCAGGCGCAGTTGCAGCAGCAGGGCGGCCAAATGCCGCCGCGCGACCTGCTGGCCCGCGAGGTGCTGGAACGCCTCATCCTGGAGCGCGTGCAACTGCAACAGGCGCGCGAATCCGGCATCAAGGTGGACGACTTCGCCGTGGAGCAGGCTGCCCAGGCCGTGGCCCGGCAGAACAACATGGCGGTAGACGATCTGTATCGCCGCCTGGCCAGCGACGGCATGAGCCGCGAGCGTTTTCACCAGGAACTGCGCAACCAGCTGCTGCAGCAGCGCCTGCGCGAGCGCGAGGTCGAAGCCCGCGTGAAGGTGACCGATCTAGACATCGATCAGTACCTGCGTGAGCAGCAACAGAACATCGACCCCTCCGCCATGGAGATCAATCTGGGCCACGTGCTGGTGCTGGTGCCAGAAAACGCCACGCCCGCCCAGGTGGCCGAGCGCCAGGCGCGTGCGCAGCAGGCGGCAGACAAGGTGCGGGCTGGTGAAGACTTTGCCGCCGTAGCGCGCGATTTCTCCGACGCCCCTGAAGGCCAGCGCGCGGGCGGCATGCTGGGCCTGCGTCCGGTGGACCGCTACCCTGAACTGTTTGTCAATTCCGTCAAGGGCCAGCCTCTGGGCAGCATCGTTGGACCCGTGCGCTCGCCAGCAGGCTTTCACATTCTCAAGGTGGTCGAACGCACCAACGCGGGCATGCCCAGCACGGTGGTGCAAAACCACGCACGCCACATCCTGCTGCGCACCGGTCCCCAACTGAGCGAGACGGCTGCGGCTGCCCGCCTGGCCGACTACCGCCGCCGTGTGCTGTCTGGCACCGCAGAATTCGCCGCGCTGGCCCGCGAGCATTCGCAAGACGGCAGCTCCAAGAACGGTGGCGACCTGGGCTGGGCCAGCCCCGGCCGCTACGTGCCCGAATTTGAAGAAGCGCTGAACGCCCTGAAGCCGGGCGAGATCAGCGAACCGCTGGTGTCGCGTTTTGGCGTGCACCTGATCCAGCTGCTGGAGCGCCGCGAGGCCAAGCTCACCCAGCGCGAGCAACGCGACATGGCGCGCGACACCGTGCGCGAGAAAAAGCTCGACGAGGCTTATGCCACCTGGGCACAAGAGCTGCGCGGCCGCGCCTACGTCGAGTACCGCGAGCCGCCTCAATGAAGGGCATGAAGCAGCACATTCCCCGCAAGCGGTTCGGTCAGCACTTCCTGTCCGACCACGGGATCATCGACGGGATCGTTTCGGCCATTGCGCCGCTGCCAGGCCAGCCCATGGTCGAGATCGGCCCCGGCCTGGCTGCACTCACCCAGCCCTTGGTCGAACGCCTGGGCCACCTCACCGTCATCGAGCTGGACCGCGACCTCGCACTGCGCCTGCGTTTGCATGGCCAGCTCGAGGTGATCGAATCCGACGTGCTCAAAGTGGATTTCACGGCCCTGGCCCAGGCCATGCGCGACAAGGCCGCGCAACCCAGCCTGAAGCTGCGCGTGGTGGGCAACCTGCCCTACAACATCTCCACGCCCATTCTTTTTCACCTGCTCACGCATGTGCAGGCGATTGAAGACCAGCATTTCATGCTCCAAAAGGAAGTGATCGACCGCATGGTGGCCAGCCCCGCCACGGGCGACTATGGCCGCCTTTCGGTGATGCTGCAGTGGCGCTACGCCATGGAGAACGTGCTGTTTGTGCCGCCCGAGAGCTTCGACCCGCCCCCGCGCGTGGACAGCGCCGTGGTGCGCATGGTGCCCCACGCCGAACCTGCGCCGTTGTCGGTGCCACTTCTGGAAGAGTTGGT
>JBCNOJ010000180.1:0-9118 GCA_039593925.1 Acidovorax sp. | reverse complement strand
TGGCGGCGCGCGGCGACGGCAGCATCATCAACACGCTGTCGATCTACGGCATCGTCGCGCCCGACCAGCGCATCTACGTAGGCTCGCAGTACCTGGGCCGCGCCATCAACACGCCGGCCATCTACTCGGCCAGCAAGGCCGGCCTCTGGGGCCTGACCAAGTACCTGGCCAGCTACTGGGGCCACTGCGGCGTGCGGGTCAATGCGGTCACACCGGGCGGCGTGTTCAGCGGCCAGAACGACACCTTCGTGGAGAACTACGCGCGCCGCACGCCGCTGGGCCGCATGGCCAGCGCCGATGACATGGCCAATGCCATGCGCTACCTGGCCAGCGACGCGTCCAAATACGTGACGGGCCACAACCTGGTGGTGGACGGCGGGTGGACGGCATGGTGAGCGAAGCCCCACCCCCCGTCTTCGTCATCGCCGAGGCGGGCGTCAACCACAATGGCGACCTTGCGCTGGCGCTGGCGCTGTGCGACGCCGCGCGCGCGGCGCAGGCCGACGCCGTCAAGTTCCAGACCTTCCGGGCCGAGGACCTTGTGGTACGCGGCGCGCCCACGGCCGGCTACCAGGCGCGCCAGACCGGCGACCAGGACCAGTTCCCGATGCTGCAGCGGCTGGAGCTGTCCGGGGAGCAGCACCGGCAGATCAAGGCGCATTGCGACCGCATCGGCATCGAGTTTTTCTCCACCCCGTTTTCCGTGGGCGCGGTGGACCTGCTGGTGGGTCTGGGCGTGAAGCGGCTCAAGCTGTCCTCGGGCGAACTCACGCACCGCGTGCTGGTGGAGCATGCGGCGGCCACGCAGTTGCCGCTGTTGATGTCAACCGGCATGGCGACCATGGAAGAGATCACCGAAGGCCTGGCCTGGGCGCGCGCCGCGCGCGGCCACCTGGACGGCGTGGTGGTGCTGCATTGCACCTCGGCCTACCCGGCGCCCGACGAGGCGCTGAACCTGCTGGCCATGCAGAGCATGGGCCGCGACCTGGGCGTGGCGGTGGGCTACTCGGACCACAGCCTGGGCCTGGAAGCCCCGCTGGCCGCCGTGGCCCTGGGCGCCACCGTGATCGAGAAACACCTCACGCTGGACCGTGCCATGCCCGGCCCGGACCACGCCGCCTCGCTGGAGCCGCCGGAGCTGGCCGCCATGGTGCGCGGCATCCGCCGCGTCAGTGCCATGCGCGGCAACGGCGTGAAAGCGCCCGGCGCCGAGGAGCGCGACACCGCCCGAGTGGCCCGGCGCAGCGTGGTTGCGGCCACGCCCATTCCGGCCGGTACGGTGCTGACGGCCGCCATGCTGCAATGCCGCCGTCCCGCCACCGGCATACCGCCGCGCGACCTGCAGCAGCTCATGGGCCGCCGCACGCGGGCCGCGCTGGCCGAAGGCGACGTGCTGCAATGGGATCTGGTGGAAGGCGGGCCCGCCTCATGACGGCCGGCCTTCGCCGCATCGCCTACCTGAGCGGCACGCGCGCCGACTTCGGCCTGATGCGGCGGACGCTGCAGGAAACGGCGCAGTTGGCCGAGCTGTACGTCATCGCCACCGGCACCCATCTGGCGCCGGCCTTTGGCCACACGGTGGACGAGATCGAGGCCGCGGGCCTGCGCATCAGCGCCCGCGTGCCCATGGACGTCACCACGCGCACCCCGCAGAGCATGTCTGCCGCCATTGGCGAATGCCTGCAAGGCGTGACACAGGCCCTGTCCCGCGAGCGGCCTGACCTGCTGCTGCTGCTGGGCGACCGAGGCGAAATGCTGGCCGGTGCGATCGCCGCGCTGCACCTGGGCATCCCCAGCGCCCATGTGCATGGCGGCGAGCGCTCGGGCACGGTGGACGAGCCGGTGCGCCATGCCATCAGCAAGCTGGCCAGCTACCACCTGGTGGCCACGCAGGAGTCGCGCGAGCGGCTGGCGCGCATGGGCGAGCCGGCGGAACGAATCTTCGTGACCGGAGCCCCAGGCCTGGACGGCCTGGACGGCCTGGACGGCCTGGACGGCCTGGACGGCCTGGACGGATCGGCGGCCCTGGGTGCGGATGAGGTGCGCGCGGCGCTGGGCCTGCCACCGGGCGGGCCCTTCGTGCTGGCGCTGTTCCACCCCGTGGTGCAGCAGGCTGGCGAGGCTGCCGCGCAGACGCGCGCTGTGCTGGGTGCCCTGCAGGCCGCCGGCCTGCCCGTGGCCTGGCTGGATCCCAATGCCGACGCGGGCTCGCTGGAGTTGCTACGCGCGCTGGACGAGGCCACATTGCCGGCCGGCTCGCGTCGGCTGGGCCACATGGACCGCGCGCTGTTCTGCAGCGCCATGCGGCATTGCGCCGTGATGGTGGGCAACTCGTCGGCCGGCATTATCGAGGCGGCGTCCTTCGGCACGCCGGTGGTCAACGTCGGCGACAGGCAACGCCTGCGCGAGCGCAACGCGAATGTGACGGACGCCCCGCCACGGCAGGAAGACGTGGCCGCGGCTGTGGCAGCCGCGCTCGCCCACGGCCGCTGGCCATGTGACAATCGATACGGCGACGGCCAGTCCGCCGCGCGCATCGCCCGCCTGCTGGCCGAGCTGCCGCTGCCGGCCACCTTGCTGGAAAAAGCCAACACCTACTGAACACCGGAACACTGCCGTCCACCGATGCAAGCCGCCCCGCCTCCCATGCCTTCCTGCTCCGTGCTGCTGCTGTTCGGCGCGGGCGGCCATGGCTGCGTGGTGGCCGATGCGGCGCAGCAGCAGGGCGCATGGCGGCAGATCCATGCCTCCGACCGGGACCCCGCACGTTGCGTGGGGGAACTGCTGTCCGGTGTGGCCCTGGCCGATGTGCCTTCCGCGCAGGCGCTGCAAGCCGGCATCCACGTGTCCATCGGCGGCAATGCCGCGCGCGAGCGCGAGGCCGTTCAATGGGGCCTGGGCCGGCTCGTGTCCGTGTGCCATCCAGCGGCCGCCGTGTCGCCGCATGCGCGGCTGGACCCGGGCTGCTTCGTTGCGGCCCGGGCCGTGGTGGCGCCGCGCGCCCACGTCGGCATGGGCGCCATCATCAACCACGGCGCGGTGCTCGACCATGACTCGACGGCCGGTGCTTTCTCGCACGTTGCGCCCGGTGCCGTCATGGGCGGCGGCGCGCGTATCGGCGCGCGCGTGCTGCTGGGCGCCGGCACCGTGCTCCTGCCCGGCATCAGCGTGGCCGATGACGTGGTGGTTGGCGCGGGCAGTGTCGTGGCCCAGCCGCTGCTGCAGGCTGGAACCTATGCCGGTGTGCCGGCCAGGAGGATCAGGTGAACCCTTCCCAATTCGCGGCCCTGTGCGTACAGCCAGCCTGCACTCTGCACGAGGCGTTGGAGCGCATGAACCAGACCGGACGCGGCATCCTGCTGGTGCTTGGCGGGGGGGGAGTGCTGGCCCGCACGCTGACCGATGGTGACCTGCGCCGGGCCATGCTAGGCCAGGTCGCGACGGGTGAGCCGGTCAGCGGGCTCCCATTGCAAGCGCCCTTGACCGTCAACGAAAGCGCCGATGCCGCCGCCGTGCTGGCGCTGATGGACAAGCACCAGATCGACCACGTGCCGCTGGTCGACGCCGCTGGCCGGCCAGTGGACGTGCTGTTTCGCCGTGAGCTGTCGCAACGGATCTGGTTGTCTTCGCCCCACTTGGGCGAGGAAGAGACCGCTTTCGTCGAGGACGCCTTCCGTACCAACTGGATCGCGCCGCTCGGCCCCCATGTGGACGGCTTCGAGCGGGAGGTGGCCGCCTACGCGGGTGTGGCCCATGGTGCCGCCATGAGCTCGGGCACGGCGGCCATCCACCTGGGTCTGGTGGTGCTGGGCGTGCAGCCGGGCGACACTGTGTTCTGTTCCTCGCTCACTTTCGTGGGCAGCTGCAACCCCATCCTGTACTGTGGCGCCGAGCCGGTTTTCATCGACTCCGAGCCGGACAGCTGGAACATGTCGCCGCAGGCGCTGGAGCGTGCCTTCGAGGCGGCCAGCCGCACCGGGCGCATGCCGCGCTGCGTGATCGTGGTCAACCTGTACGGCCAGAGCGCCGATATGGATCCGCTGGTGGCGCTATGCGAGCGCTATGGCGTGCCCATCCTGGAAGATGCTGCCGAGTCGCTGGGCGCTAGCTACAAGGGCCGCAAGAGCGGCAGCTTCGGCCGCGTCAGTGTGTTCTCGTTCAACGGTAACAAGATTATCACCACCTCAGGTGGCGGCATGCTGGTGGCCGACGACCCGGCGCTTATCGTGCGGGCCCGCAAGCTCTCCACGCAGGCACGCGAGCCAGCGCCGCACTACGAGCACACCGAGATCGGCTTCAACTACCGCATGAGCAATGTGCTGGCCGGCATCGGCCGGGGGCAATTACGCGTGCTGGATCAGCGCGTCGCGCAGCGCCGCCGCGTGTTCGAGACATACCGCGAGGCTCTGGCCGACTTGCCGCAGGTGCGCTGGATGCCCGAGCCGGAGGGCATGCGTTCCACCCGCTGGCTCACCTGCTTCACGTTGGATGGCGAAGGTGCTCATGAGAAGTGCTGCCGCGTCATGCGCTCGCTGGAACGCCATTCGATTGAGGCGCGACCGGTTTGGAAGCCCATGCACTTGCAACCGATCTTCAAGGACGCACCGTACTTTCAGCACAAGCTGGGCCAAGACGTATCGGCCGGGCTTTTTTCTGCCGGCATCTGTCTGCCGTCGGGCTCCAACCTGACCAATGCGCAACTGGTCAGCGTGGTTGACAACCTGCGCCGCGCGCTGCTGCTGGCGGAAGAGCGACGTGCTGCTGCATAAGGACAACTTCGGCCCAGCTGTGCTGGACCTGTTATTGGTCTTGCTGTCTTGGTGGGTAGCGTTCTGGCTGCGCTTCAACTTCGAGATCCCGGGCGATTACCAAGCGCTAGCCTGGCTTGCGGCGCCCTGGTGTATTGCTGGCTTCGCCGCCGGCTTAGCCAGCGCCCGCGTGTACCGCCAGGTCTGGCGCTATACCGGCATGCCCGAGTTGCGCCAATTGACGCTGGGCATCATGCTCGGCGCGCTACTCACGGCTGCGACCGTGTTGATACAGCGCGTGCCGTTTTTCCCGCGCTCGGTGCTGCTAATCCAGCCGCTAGTGGCTCTGATCCTGCTGGGAGCAGTGCGTGCGAGCTGGCGCACTCTCGCCGAGCGACAAAGCGTCCCGGCGTCTAGCGCGCGGCCCATGCTCATCATCGGCTCACTGCAGCATGCGTCTGATGCGCTGCGCGCACTCAAAGGCTCGCTGCACTGGAGGGCCGTGGGCATCGTCTCGCCGCAGCGCTCGGAGGTCGGTCGCTCATTGCAGGGCGTACGGGTGCTGGGCAGCTTGCCCGAGTTGGCGGACGTGTCGCGCTCGCTGGACGTGGTGACGGCGTTGATAGCCAGCCCGCGGGCCTCAGTCGAGCGCCGAGAGGTGCTGCTCAAATCGTCCGGTGCAGGCCTGAACCTCCTGACCATGCCGCATGCCGACGAGTGGTTGGCGCAGAGCGAAGCCGGGCCGCGCCGCGTCGAACTGGAAGATCTGCTGGGCCGAGACCCGGTGCAACTAGACGTGCGGGGCCTGTCTGAAATACTTTCGGGCCAGACCGTTCTGGTCACCGGAGCTGGTGGCTCCATCGGTTCGGAGCTGTGCCGCCAGATCGCCCGATTTGGCGTGGCACGCTTGATCTGCCTGGATATGTCGGAGTTTAACGTCTACCAGTTGGAGCAGGAGTTGTGCGCCGCGCATCCGCAGATGAAGGGCCTGTACTACACGGGTAACGTACGCGAGTTCGAACGACTGGAGGCGATTGCCCAAATGCACCGACCTACGGTAGTTTTTCACGCAGCAGCGTACAAGCACGTGCCGCTTATGGAAGAGCTCAATGAGATCGAGGCATTGCGCACGAATGTGGTGGGCACTCTGAATTCCGCTCGGGTTGCCGGGCAGTGCGGAGCCGACCGCTTCGTTTTGGTGTCCACCGACAAGGCAGTCAATCCGACAAATATCATGGGCGCAAGTAAGCGCTTGGCCGAGCTTGTGATACAGGGCGTGGCCACGCAGTTTACAGCGACACAGTATGTGTCGGTGCGATTTGGCAACGTGCTTGGCTCCAGCGGGTCCGTAGTGCCCTTGTTTACAGCACAAATCGCGCGTGGCGGTCCGGTGACTGTGACGCACCCAGATATCGTGCGCTATTTCATGACGATACCAGAGGCTGCGCAGTTGGTTCTGCAGGCAGGGTTGATGGGTCGCTCGGGCCAAATATTCGTGCTCGACATGGGCGAACCGGTGAAGATTGTTGAGTTGGCAAAGTTGCTGATCCGACTCTCAAGCAGAACCGAAAATGATGTGCCCATTATTTATACAGGCCTTCGTCCGGGTGAGAAACTGTATGAAGAACTGCTGAGCGACGATGAGACAACAGAGGCCACGCCGCATCCCAAACTACGAGTGGCCAAGAGCTTCGGCCAGCAAATGACGGACATTGAAAAAATAGTGTCCTGGATTCAGGCTGCTGGCCCTGCGCCAGCATCTGCTGTAGTACGCGACTGGCTGCGAGATCAAGTGCCTGAATACAAACCGCGTTAAATAACCCGGGTTGCTGTTGGCTGCTCAACCCGTAATACCTGTGCGCTCAAGTACATCGCCAACGAGTTCAAGCCGCAACAACGGATTTTCCAGAATCACAAGCTGCTGTTTGAGCTCCAGAGGTAGGGGCAACAACTCGCACCATCGGTTGGCAACCCAGCCACAGTCGTCCAACTGGGCTGCGGTGGGCGGGGCTGCAATATGGGCACCCGGATCGCGCTGGCGCAAGGTGCTCAGTACTTGGGCGAGGGCGGTGGCGATTTTCTGAAGGTCCGCCGGTACGGGGACTACCAAGTCTTCCTCGATATGTTCCACGTCGGCAATCCACAACCCGTGCGGCAAGTGGCTGCGCTGCGTGATGCGAAAGCGCTGGCTGCCGCGGCACATCAGCGTGATGAGGCCGGGCTGCGGCGTGTCGATCTGCTCAATGACGGCGAGCGTGCCAATGTCGCTGAACTGCTCCTCGGGAGCACCTGCCTGACGCACCTCGCGGCCCTGCGTGAGAGAGACCACGCCAAACGGCGCGCCCGCCTGGTGGCATTTGCGCACCATGTCGAGGTAGCGCACCTCAAACACGCGCAGCGCCAGCAAACCGCCGGGAAACAGCACAGAGCCCAGCGGAAACAGGGGCAGCGACGACAGGGTGAGGGGTTGGGTCATGGAATCGGAAACACCTTCGCCCGCTATCATCCCATGATGCTGCCTGCTTTCGCAGCGCGCCCCTGCTTTTGTCTTATCCATGCTTTACCAGATCGCCTCATTCCTGCTCGATGTTGTCGGGGGCCTGCTCACCGGGGCATGCTTGCTGCGGCTGTACATGCAATGGCAGCGCATACCGTTTTCCAACCCCGTGGGTCGATTGATCTTTGCGTTGACCGACTGGCTCATCCTGCCTCTGCGGCGGGTGATTCGCCCCATGGGGCGCTGGGACTTGTCGAGCCTGGTGGCGGCGTTGCTGTTGCAACTGGCGCAGTACTTTTTGCTCACCCTGCTGCTGGGCGCGGCTTCGGCCTGGGCATGGCTGCCTTGGCTGGCACTGTTTGGGCTCGCCCGGGTGGCCGTGTCGGGGCTCATCGGCCTGCTGATCGTGTACGCCGTGCTCTCATGGGTGCAAGCCCGTTCGCCACTGGCCGATGTGATTGCGCGGTTGAGCGAACCTGTCCTGCGGCCGTTTCGCCGCGTCATTCCACTGGTGGGCGGGATCGACCTGTCACCATTGGTGGTGCTGGTACTGCTCCAGGTGATGATGATTGTGCTGGGCCACTTGCAGGCCAACGTGATGCGGTGAGCAAACCCCTCGGTGGCTTTTGGCGCATTTGCTGCGGATCAGGAGCGACGAAGTCGTTCGCGGTGGGTCAGTCTTGTGGCCCGTGCTGTCGATGGCGCCGGTTTTTTCCATGCTGCGCCGGGCAGGGAACCAGGGTGCAACAGTTTTGAGCTAAATATGCCTCTAGCGCTTATCCAGTAAGCGCTAGCAGCTATCAAATTAAAAGCGCTTTGTCTCGGGAAGGTACATCGCGGACCAGCGGCCCTCCGTTAGAAGGGCTTACATCACCGCATCCGCTGGCAGGCGTTGCAGCATGGCCAAGCTGCTGGCCACGGTGTTGCGCAGTTCGCGGCGGTCGCAGATGAAGTCGACCGCGCCCTTGGTCTGCAGGAACTCGGCGCGCTGGAAGCCTTCGGGCAGGGTCACGCGCACGGTGGATTCGATCACGCGCGGACCGGCAAACCCGATCAGGGCCTTGGGCTCGGCGATCACGATGTCGCCCACGAAGGCGAAACCGGCGCTCACGCCACCCATGGTGGGGTCGGTCAGCACGCTGATGTAGGGCAGGCCCTTCTTGGCCAGACGGGTGAGGGCTGCATTGGTCTTGGCCATCTGCATCAGCGACAGCAGGCCTTCCTGCATGCGCGCGCCGCCGGTGGCGGTGAAGCAGATGAACGGCACCTTCTGCTCGATGGCGGTTTCCACGCCGCGCACAAAGCGCTCGCCGACCACAGAGCCCATGGAGCCGCCCATGAAGTCGAACTCAAAGCAGGCGACCACCACGTTCACGCTCTTCACCGCACCGCCCATCACGACCAGGGCATCGGTCTCACCTGTGCTTTCCAGGGCTTCCTTCAAACGCTCAGGATACTTGCGGCTGTCCTTGAACTTGAGGGCGTCCACGGGCAGCACTTCCTGGCCGATCTCGTAGCGGCCTTCCGCGTCCAGAAACGCGTTCAGGCGCGCACGGGCTCCGATGCGATGGTGGTGGCTGCAGTGGGGGCACACATTCTGGTTTTGCTCCAGATCGGTCTTGTAAAGCACCGTTTCGCAGCTCGGGCACTTGGTCCAGAGGCCTTCGGGCACCTGGCGGCGCTCGGTGGGGTCGGTTTGCTGGATCTTGGAGGGCAGAAGTTTTTCGAGCCAGGACATGGTTTTCCTCTGTGTGAATGGGCCAGTGGCGGCACGGCCTTGAAACTGGCGCGGCCTAAAGGCCAGGGCTCCCGCGCAAGGGCCGCCCCGCCGCGCTGGCAGCGTCCCCCTTCCCGCGCGGAGCGCGAGAGAAGG
>JBCNOJ010000018.1:0-22099 GCA_039593925.1 Acidovorax sp. | reverse complement strand
CGCTGGAGGTATACGTACACCGCCTGCGCAAAAAGCTCGACCCGTCGCCCCTCAACATCCGCAACATCCGCGGCCTGGGGTACATGCTGAACAAGCCGTAGATGAAACACCCCCCCGCGTCGCTGCGCGCCTTTCCCCCGCTCTTGCTACGTTGCGCTGCGGGGCGGCCTTTGTTTGGCATCCCGCGCTTCGGCTGCGCCAATGCCACGCGATGTGGGCTTTCGCAGTGACCGATCGTTGGATTCGCTGACATGCGCCAAGTCCCCGGTGTGTCCCTGCAACGCAAGCTGCTGCTGTGGCTGCTGCTGCCGCAGCTGGTGCTCTGGCTTTCAGGCGGTTTTCTGGCGTGGCGCATCGCGCTGCAAAACGGCGAGAAGGGCATCGACCAGACGCTGACCCAGTCGGTGCGCGCGCTGGCCCGCCAGATCAAGCCGATTGGCGATGGCCTGCTGGTGGACTTTCCCAAGGCCGCGCAGGACATCCTGGAGCAGGACCCGGCCGATCGCATCACCTACATGGTCTCATCCCCGCCCGGCCGCTTCTTGCTGGGCAACGCACAACTGCCCGCGCCGCCGCCGGTGGATGTGCGCGTGGGCGATCCGTACCTGTACCACGCCCGCGTGGACGACCGCGCCGTGCGTGTGGCCTTGCTCGATGTGGACTACGGCACTGCATCCACCCGCCAGCGCCTGCGCGTGCAGGTGGCGCAAAGCCTGACGGTGCGCGAGCGCATCGCGCAGGAATTGCTGCAGCAGATGCTGCTGCCCATGGGCCTCATGGGGCTGGCGCTGAGCGCGCTGGTGTACGCCGGCGTGCTGCGCGGCCTGCAGCCGCTCAAACGCCTGGAGGCGCAGATCGAGCAGGCCGGCACCCGGCCCCAAGGGGGAAGCACCGACCCCCTCGCGCCCGCGCCCATCGAGCTGACGTCGGCACCGCAGGAAGTGCACTCGCTCGCCAGCACCATCAACCGCCTGCTCGAAGCCGTGGCACGTGGCCAGCAAAAGGAAAAGCGCTTTCTGAACGACGCCGCGCACCAGCTGCGCACGCCGCTGGCCGGCCTGATCGGGCAGACGGAACTGGCCCTGCACGAAAGCCACGAGCCAGCCGTGCAGGAGCGGCTGAAGAAGGTGCTTTCTGCAGCGCAGCGCAGCGCACACCTGGTGCACCAACTGCTGCAACTGGCGCGTTCCGAATCCAGCGTGGAGATGCAGACCGTGGACCTGGCCGCCCTGGCCCGCGAGGTCGCCCGCGACTGGGCGGCGCGCGCCTTGGCACAGGGCATGGACCTGGGCTATGAGGGCGACGACCAGTTGCAGATGCAGGGCCAGCCGCTGCTGTTGCGCGAAGCGCTGAACAACCTGATCGACAACGCACTGCACTACGCAGGCACCGGCGCCACGGTGACGGTGCGCGTGTCCGTGACGCCCGAGCGCCAGGCCTTGCTGGTGGTGGAAGACGATGGCCCCGGTGTGCTGCCAGCGCATCTGACCGACCTGTTCGCGCGGTTCTGGCGGGGTTCGGACCAGCCGGGAGGGTGCGGGCTGGGCTTGTCCATCGTGGAGGAGATTGCGCTGCGCCATGGGGGGCGGACGCTGGCGGAGCCAGTGGCACCACATGGGCTGCGGGTGGGGGTGTTGCTGCCGCTGGTTTGATGCCGCTGCAAAGATTTTGGGCCTTTTTGGCCGCCAGCGCTTGCCTGATAAGCGCTGAAAGCTATTATTTTGATAGCTTCTAGTTCTGACGTTCTTCCGGCGCACGGACTTCGACCCTTCAACGGGTCCACCACACGCACACCCACCACTGCGGACTGACAGAAAAAAGACTATAAAAACAATAGCGGTCAGCGCTTGATCAACAAGCGCTGGCCGCCAAAAACACACGAAAAGCGAACCGGTCAAGCCGCCAGAATCAGCTTCTCCAGCTTCACGGCATCCACAGCAAACGCCCGAATCCCCTCCGCCAGCTTCTCGGTGGCCATCGCGTCCTCATTCAACGCAAAGCGGAAACCTGCCTCGTCATAGTTCACCGCAGGCAAATCCATCGCCTTGGCGGCATCTGCATTCAGCGATGGCTGCAGAGGCGCATCGCTGGCCGCCAGCTGGGCCAGCAGCTCGGGGGCAATGGTCAGCAGGTCGCAGCCCGCCAGCGCCGTGATCTGGCCCACGTTGCGGAAACTCGCGCCCATCACCTCGGTCGCAATGCCGAAGTGCTTGTAGTGGTTGTAGATCTGCGTGACCGACTGCACGCCGGGGTCGTTGGCACCGCTCCTGGCGGCCTCGTCCCAACTCGCGCCAGCCTGCTTCTTGTACCAGTCGTAGATACGGCCCACAAAAGGCGAGATCAGTTGGACCTTGGCGTCACCGCAGGCCACGGCCTGGGCGAACGAGAACAGCAGCGTGAGGTTGGTGTGGATGCCGCGCTGCTCCAGCTTTTCAGCGGCCTTGATGCCTTCCCACGTCGCCGCGATCTTGATGAGGACGCGGTCGATGTGGATACCTTCGGCCTGATAGAGCTCGATGATGCGCTCTGCGCGCGTGACGGTGGCGTTGGTGTCAAAACTCAGGCGGGCATCCACTTCGGTGGACACGCGGCCCGGGATGGTGGCCAGGATCTCGCGGCCGAAGCGCACCAGCAGGCGGTCGATGATCTCATCCATCGCGCGGCCGCGGAACTGGGCCACGGTGTCCTGCAGCAGCGGTGCGTACTCCGGCTTTTGCACCGCCTTGAGGATCAGCGAGGGATTGGTGGTGGCATCCTGGGGCTGGAACTGCGCCAGTTGCTTGAAGTCGCCGGTGTCGGCAACCACGGTGGTGAACTGTTTGAGGGCGTCGAGTTGGGTGGTCATGGTGCCATTATTCCGCATTGGTCCGGGCAGCTTCGGTACTACCAACCACCGATACGCCATGGGCACCCAGGCTCAGTTGCACCTCATCGCCCATGGCCAGCACATCGTCCAGGTCGGACGACACCACAAAGATGTGGCCGAGCGCGGTCTCGAAGGTGTATTCGTACACCGCGCCCAGGTAGGCACGCTTGTCCAGCCGCGCAGGTAGGAGGCCCGTGCCCTGGCGGTGAATGCGCCAGGCCTCGGGTCGCACCGCCACCTTCACCGGGCCGCTCGTCACCGCCATGCGCGGGCGCAGCACCAGCGGGCCGAGCGCCACCGTGCCATCAGGGTCGGCCACCGCCGGGAACAGCATGGCCTCACCCATGAAGCCCGCAACAAACTCGCTGTGCGGGGTTTCGTACAGCGCACGGGGCGAGCCCTTTTGCGCAATCAGGCCCTGGTTCATCACGATGATCTGGTCGCTCACCGCCATGGCTTCGGCCTGGTCGTGCGTGACATAGGCCACCGTGAGCGACAGGCGCTGCTGCAGCGCGCGGATTTCCTCGCGCATCTCGCGGCGCAGGCGGGCGTCGAGGTTGGACAAAGGCTCGTCAAACAGCAACACCTCGGGCTCGAGTACCAACGCACGGGCCAGGGCCACGCGCTGCTGCTGGCCGCCCGAAAGCTCGCTGGGCAGGCGGTCGTCATAGCCCACCAGGCCCACGCCGCGCAGCGCCTCCGCGGCTTTGGTGCGCGCCTGCTCCTTGGGCTGGCCCGACATGCGCAGGCCGTACATCACGTTCTCCACCACGTTCATGTGCGGGAACAGCGCGTAGCTCTGGAACATCATGCTCACGTTGCGTTGGGCGGGGCCCAGCGTGGTCACATCCTTGCCGCCGATGAAGATCTCGCCGGAGGTGGGCGACTCCAGACCCGCGATCATGCGCAAGGTGGTGGTCTTGCCGCAGCCCGAGGGGCCGAGGATGGTGGTGAGCGTGCCGCGCGGCACCTCAAAGCTGATGCCCTTGACGGCCAGGGCCGCGCTGCTATCGCTGCCGTAGCGCTTGGTGATGTTGCGGAACACGATGCCCGCGTCGTTATGGTTCATGGCGTTTCTTCTTTTTCTGCGAGTGTGTTCAGTGCGCGGCGGGGGCGGCCCCACGGCGGCCGAGTTTGCGATCGCCCACCAGCAGCTGAATGAGTCCGATGGAGGCCGACATCAGGATGATGAGCACCGTGCAGTACGCCAGCGCCACGCCATAGTCGCCATTGCCCACGCGGCCAATGATGTAGGTGGTGGCCAGCTCGTTCTCGGCCGTGACGAGGAAGATCACCGCGCTCACCGTGGTGATGGCGCGCACGAAGCTGTAGACCAGCGCCGCCACCAGCGCGGGCTTGAGCAGCGGCAGCACCACGTGGCGCAGCGTCTGCACGCTGCCGGCTCGCAGCATCACCGACGCCTCGTCCAGCGAACGATCGAGCTGCTTGAACGCCGCCGTGCCGGCCCGCACGCCCACGGGCAGGTTGCGGAACATGAAGCACAGCACGATGATCAGCGCCGTGCCCGTGAGCTCGAACGGCGGCACGTTGAAGGCCAGGATGTAGCTCACGCCCAGCACCGTTCCCGGAATGGCAAAGGCCAGCAGCGCGGCGAACTCGAACGCGCCCTGCCCCCGGAACTCGGTGCGCGCCAGCAGCCACGCAATGCCGATGCCCAAGGTGGCTGTGAGCGGCGCCGAGATGGCTGCGAGCTTGATCGTGGTGAAGAACGAGTTCCACGCCGTGCCCGCCCAGACGATGCCGAACTGCCCCCACTCCACATTGAACGCGGTGCGAAAGTGCGCCAGCGTGATCGTGTAGTCACGCCCCCAGGTCTGCACAAAGCCCCCGGCCAAAGCGAACAGGTAGACGATGAGCGTGAACGCCATCCAGGGCAGCGCAATGGAATGCACCACGCGCCGCACGCCCGCAGGCAGCGGCATGGCGATGCCCGCATCGCCCTTGCCCGAGACGGTGGTGAAGTTCTGCTTTCCCAGCAGCCCGCGCTGGATGGCAAACACCGTGAGCGCGAACAGCGTGAGAATCCACGCCAGCGACGCGGCGCGGCCCTGGTCGTACTGCGCACCCACGATGGCGAAGAAGATCTCGGTGGACAGCACCGAGAACTGACCGCCCACCACGATGGGATTGCCAAAGTCGGCCATGCTTTCGATGAAACCCACCAGGAACGCGTTGGCCAGGCCCGGCTTGAGCAGCGGCAAGGTCACGGTCATGAAAGTCTTGTGCGGGCTCGCGCGCAAGGTTTGCGCAGCCTCTTCAAGGCTGGGGGAAACACCCTGCACCACGCCGCGCATGATCATGAAGGCGATCGGCGTGAAGGCAAAGGTCTGCGCCACCCACACGCCCAGCCAGCCGTAGAACCAGCGCGAAGGCGTGATGCCGAACGCGTACTCCAGAAACTGGTTGAACACCCCCGCACGGCCGAACAGCAGGATGAGCCCCAGGCCCACCACAAACGGCGGCGTGATGATGGGCAGCAGCGCCACTATGTTCAGCGGGCGCGCGTAGCGGCGCGAGGCACGTTCGGCCATCAGTGCCATGAAGGTGCCCAGGAGCGTGGTGCTGGTGGCGGTCATGATGCCGAGGAACAGCGTGTTCCAGGCCACACCGCAGCGCTGGCCGCCGCTCAGGCAGGCCAGGCTGAAGTTGCGCTCGTGCGCAATACGCTCCCACATCACGCCCAGCGAGAACGGCCCGTCTTCCAGGAAAAAGGCGGCCGAGAGCGCCTTGAGCACGGGGAACACGATGAACAGCGCCAGCAGGCTGGCGCAGCCCATCACGGCTGCGGCCACGAACAGGTCGCCCTTGAAAAAGCCGCGCCGCGCAATACCGAACGACATCAGCACCAGCAGCGATGTCAGCACCACGAAGCCGCCCCAGCCCATGCCGGGCTGGCGTGTGCCCAGTTCGCCCAGGCTGGCGTTGAGCCAGTCAAAGGCCCAGCCGCGCGCGCCAATCGTGAAGCCGCTGAGCAGCAGGGCCACCAGCCCCAGCGCTCCCCCCGCTATCAGCACGGCACCTTGCCTGCGCCCCGCAGGCAGGCCGGCACCCACCGCCGCCACAGCCAGTCCGGCCAGGCCAAGCCACAGCCAGGGCCGCGCGTACTGCGCCGCCTGCAGCAGGCCATTGGCCGCCTGGGCATCGCCCCACACCTGGCCCACAGCCAGCAGGCCGCTGGCGTCCTGCTGTGCATACCAAGGCAGCAGCACATAGCCCAGCACCCCGATCAGGAGCCAGGCCCACAGAGGCCGGTTGGGCGAGCGGGCCGCAGCCACCCCCAGGGCCGTGCGCCCTGTCGGAACGGTCGCGGTAGCCATCAGCGTGCCGCGTTCTGGACGTCTTTCTCCCAGCGCGCAATCAGGCGGCGGCGCTCGGCGCTGGCGCCGTACTTGGCGTAGTCGTAGTTGATGAGCTTCATCTTGGCCGGATCGGTCATGCGCGGATCCTTGGGCACCTGCATGTTGCTGGGCAGCTGAAACTGCTTGGCCGCCAGGCCGAACTGCTGGCCACCGGGAGTGAGCGCCCATTCGTAGAACTTCTTGGCGGCCTCGGTGTTGGGGCCGTTCTTGACGATGCTCATGGAGCCCACTTCCGCGCCAGTACCCTCCGACGGGGTGGCCGAACCCACAGGGAAGCCATTGACCGCCTCGGTCGTCACGTCGTGCACAAAGCTCACGGACACCGTGGTTTCCCCCCGTGCGACGGCCTTCACGGGCGCCGTGCCCGAGCGCGTATAGGCGCTGATGTTCGGGTGCAGGGCCTTGAGGTAGTCGAACGCCTTTTCCTCACCCATGATCTGCACCAGCGTCGCGATCATGGTGTAGGCCGTGCCGCTGGAGGCCGGGTTGGCCATCTGCACCTCGCCTTTGAACTCGGGCTTGAGCAGATCGGCCCACGACTGCGGCGGGTTGAGCTTGCGCTTGGCCAGCAGTTCCTTGTTGTAGCCAAAGCCCAGCGGGCCCAGGTAAACGCCGACGGTGCGGTACTTAGAATCCGCCGCCTGCTTTTGCGCCCAGGGGTAGAGCTGTGCCAGCTGGGGCGACTTGTATTCGAGCGTGAGGCCCTGTTCGGCTGCCTGCAGGTGCGGGTCGCCCGTGCCGCCGAACCAGATGTCGGTCTTGGGGTTGGCCTTTTCGGCGTTGAGCTGCGCCAGCGCCTCGCCCGAACCCTTGGCTGTCATGTTGACCTTGGTGCCGGTGGTCTTGGCGTAGACGGTGGACATGAGGTTGCACCATTCGGCCTGCACCGAGCAGATGATGTTGACTTGGCCTTGCGCATACGCACCGGACGCAGACGCAGCAAAAAAAACGCTGGCTGCCAGCGCTGAGCGGGAGAACTTGTACATGGCTGTCTCTTGAAATGAAATATGACAATGGGATTACAAACCATCGTAGACCGGCCCCGAAGCACCAGCCACCGGGATAACACCCACTGCGAGATTGCCTGTTGATGTAACTCGTGCTCCGCTCCGCATGAAACGCAGTTACCATTTATTTCTTTCGTCGTTGACGCCCTCCCAGGAACCTCGCTGCCATGCTGGACCGCATCACCGCCTCGCTTTCGTCCCTGGCCCCTGCCGAGCAGCGCGTTGCCAAGCTCGTACTGAGCGATCCCCGCACCTTTGCCCGCCTGCCCGTGCGCGAACTGGCCGAGCGTGCGCATGTGAGCAAGCCCACCGTGGTGCGGTTTTGTCGCAGCATGGGATACGACGGCTTGGCAGATTTCAAACTCAAGCTGGCTGGCAGTGTGAGCGAGGGCGTGCCCTTCATCCACCGCAGCGTGGACGTGGATGACAAGACCGGCGACGTGCTGGTGAAGGTGGTGGACAACGCCGTGGCGGCGTTTCTGCAGTACCGCAATGCTGCCAGCACGGTGGCGCTGGAGCGCGCGGCCGAAGCCATCGCTGGCACGTGGAAAACCGGCAGACGCATCGAGTTCTACGGCGTGGGCAACTCCGGCATTGTGGCGCAGGACGCGCAACACAAGTTCTTTCGCCTGGGCGTCACGTCGATTGCCACCAGCGACGGCCACATGCAGGTGATGAGCGCCACCCTGCTGGGTCCGGGCGACTGCGCGGTGATCATTTCCAACTCGGGCCGCACCCGCGACCTGATGGACGCCGCCGACATTGCGCGCAAGAACGGCGCCACGACCATCGCGGTCACCGCCAGCGGCTCGCCCCTGGCAAGCACCTGCCAAATCCACCTGGCGGCCGACCACCCAGAAGGCTACGACCGCTACAGCCCCATGGTGTCGCGGCTGATGCACCTGCTCATCATCGACGTGCTGGCCACCTGCGTGGCGCTGCGCATTGGCAGTTCGTTGCAACCCATCCTCCAGCAGATGAAGGACAACCTGCGGGCCAAGCGGTACGCGTGACCGGCTGACCAATGGGCAGCCAAGCCGCTCGCCCAGCGGTGGGCGCGGCGCAGATGCTCCAAAAACCTCGGCGGCCAAAGTGAGCCCGACGGGCGGGGAGGCCACCTGGACTCCAACACCCCGCTTCATGCGGATCCGCGTCGCACAAAGAAAAACGCCACGGTCTCTGGCACAGAGTCCGTGGCGCACGGAGCCGCAAGCGGCTGTGAATATTAGAGAAAACAGCCTCTAGCGCTTATCCATAAAGCGCTAGTAGCTATATTTCAGGAGCAAACGCGCATTCAGATGCGGCCCTCTTCCACCGCGTGGCACGCGATGCGGATACCGCCAATGCTGAGCAGCTTGGGCCGCTCGTTGCGGCATCGGTCATTCGCGTGGGGGCAGCGCGGGTTGAAGGCGCAGCCGGGCGGTGGGTTCAGCGGGTTGGGCACCTCGCCCTGCACGGGGGTGCGGGCCTTGCCGGTGTCGTGCATCTTGGGGATGGCATCGAGCAGCATGCGGGTGTACGGGTGGCGCGGGCTGTCGAAGAGCTGATGCTTGTCTGCGAGCTCCACCAGGCGGCCCAGGTACATCACGCCGACCTGGTCGCTCACGTGGCGCACCACGGCCAGGTTGTGGCTGATGAACAGGTACGTGAGCTGCCGCTCGCGCTGCAGGTCCTTCATGATGTTGAGCACCTGCGCCTGCACCGACACGTCGAGTGCACTGGTGGGCTCGTCGCACACCAGAAACTCCGGCTCGGTAGCCAAGGCGCGCGCGATGGAGATGCGCTGGCGTTGGCCGCCGGAGAACTGGTGGGGGTACTTCACCATGTCCAGCGGCGACAGGCCGACCGACTTGAGCAGCTCGCCCACGCGCTCTCGGAGCTGCGCCTTGTCGGTGATGAGGCCGTGCTCCTTAAGCGGCTCGCCAATGATGTCTTCGACCAGCCAGCGTGGATTCAGGCTGGCGTACGGGTCCTGGAAGATCATCTGGATGCGGCGGCGCATGGCGCGCGCGTCGCTGCCCTTGAAGGCGGCGTGGGCATCCTGGTTGTCAAACGTGAGCCCGCCGCGTGTGGGTTCATACAAACCCACCAGCAGGCGCGCCACGGTGCTCTTGCCGCAGCCGGATTCGCCCACCAAGGCCAGCGTCTTGCCCTTTTCGATCTCGAAACTCACACCATCCACGGCGTGCAGCAGCGTGCGGGGCTTGCGTTCGATCACGCGATTCAGCCAAGGGGCGGACACGTCAAACGTCTTGGCCAGATCGTGTGCCTGCACGAGCGCCTTGCTCTTCACCGGCGCGGAGGTTGGGGTGGTTGCAGCGGTAGCGCTCATGCGGTCACCTCGGCTTGGGTGGTGGCACCAGCATGCAGCCAGCAAGCGGCACGGGTAGTGCCTGCGGCCATGAGTTCGGGGCGTTCGGTCATGCAGCGGTCAAAGGTCTTGGGGCAGCGTGGGTTGTAGGCACAACCCTTGGGTATGGCGTTCAGGCGCGGCATCGCGCCGTCGATCTGGTTGAGCCGCTCGCGGTCCTGTTCCATATCGGGGATGGAGGCCATCAGCCCACTGGTGTAGGGGTGAGACGGGTTGTTGATCACATCGTGCACGGGGCCGATCTCGGCCACACGGCCTGCATACAGTACGGCCACGCGGTCGCAGGTTTCGGCGATCACGCCCATGTCGTGCGTGATGAGCATCACGGCCGCACCGCGCGATTTGCAGATGTTTTTCAGCAGCGTGATGATCTGCGCCTGGATGGACACATCGAGCGCTGTGGTGGGCTCGTCGGCCACGATGAGCTTGGGCTCGGCCGCCAGGGCCAGGGCAATCACCACACGCTGACGCATGCCGCCGGAGAACTGGTGCGGGTAGTGGTCGATGCGCTCAGCGGCCGCAGGAATGCCGGTGTCCTGCAACAGGGCAATGGCACGCTGGCGCGCTTCGGCTGCGCTCACGGGCAGGTGGGCGAGGATGGTTTCGGTGAGCTGGCGGCCCACGGTGTACAGCGGATTCAACGAGGTGAGCGGGTCTTGAAAGATCGCGCCGATATGGCGGCCGCGAATGTGCCGCATCTCTTCGTGGCCGAGGTTGTCGATGCGCTTGCCCTCCAGCACGATCTGGCCAGAGGCCACGCGGCCTGGCGGCTCCAGCAGGCCAATGATGGCGGCGCCGGTGAGCGACTTGCCCGCGCCAGACTCCCCCACCACGCCCAGGATCTCGCCGGGTGCGATGGAGAAGGAAATGTCGTCCAGGGCGCGCAGGGTGCCACGCCGGCCCGGGAATTCGACAACGAGGTTTTTGACTTCTAAAAGGGACATATCAGTGATTCACAGTGCTGTGCATGTCTTCAACGCAGGCGGGGGTTCAAGGCGTCACGCAGCCAGTCGCCCAGCAGGTTCACCGACAGTGCAATCAGTACCAGCATGGCGCCCGGGAACACGGTGATCCACCACTCTCCCGAGAACAGATAGTCGTTGCCGATGCGGATCAGCGTGCCCAGCGAGGGCGACGTGGGAGGCGCGCCGACGCCCAGGAACGACAGCGTGGCTTCGGTGATGATGGCCGTGGCCACCTGGATGGTGGCCAGCACCATCACAGGGCCCATCACGTTGGGCAACACGTGCTTGCGCATGATGCGCAGCGAGGAAACGCCCGTCACGCGGGCGGCCTGCACGTATTCCTTGTTGCGCTCCACCAGCGTGGAACCGCGCACTGTGCGCGCGTATTGCACCCAGCCGGTGAGCGAGATGGAGATGATCAGCACGCCAAACGCGAGCGACTCGTGCGCATTGGGAAACAGCGCACGGCCCACGCCGGCGATCAGCAGCGCGACCAGGATGGCGGGGAAGGACAGCATCACGTCGCACAGGCGCATCAGAACGCCGTCGATCCAGCCGCCGCGAAAGCCCGCCAGCAGGCCAAAAGCGACGCCGACCACTACGGAGAGCACCACCGAAGCCAGGCCCACCACCAAAGAGATGCGCGCGCCATAAATGAGCGCGGAGAGAATGTCGCGCCCCTGGTCATCAGTGCCCAGGGGGTATTTCATCGAGCCTTCGGCGCTCCAGGCGGGCGGCAGCCGCGCGTCGCTGAGCTCCAGCGTCGCCAGGTCAAACGGGTTGTGCGGTGCAACCCATCCGGCGAACAGCGAGCAGAACACACAGATCAGGGCAATGGCGGCAGCGACCATCGCCATGGGCGATGTCCGAAAGCTGTAGCCAACGTCGCTGTCAAACCAGCGGGCAAGTGTAGTTTTCATTGTGGGGAACCAGTTAACAGGTGGCAGCCCGCGGGGCGGGTAGCCACCGTGGGTTGCCATGGGCCGTCTGCAACGTTGATTGCATCAGGCCCCAGGGATAAATTACTTTTCGATGCTCATCCACTTGAAGGGCATGAAGTTGTCCGCCATCTGGACCAGCTTGACCTTCTTGCTCACGCCCCAGGCCAGCGCTTGTTGGTGCAGCGGCAGGTGGCCGATGTCTGCGCTGTGCAGGTCAAAGGCTTCCTTGATCATGGCGCTGCGCTTGGCCTTGTCGGTCTCGACCAAGATGCCTTTGGTCAGCTCGTCCAGCTTGGGGTTGCAGTACGCACCCAGGTTGAACTGACCGGCACCGCCCTTGTCGTCCGGGCAGACCATGAGGGCGTTCAGTGCGTTGTGCGCGTCGTATGTGGTGGGCGTCCAGCCCAGCATGTAGAAGCTGGTGTCGCGGCGCAACACCTTGGGGAAGTAGGTGCCCTTGGTTTCGGCCTGCAGGTTGATCTTGACGTTGATGCGCGAGAGGTTGGCAGCCACGGTCTGGCAGATGCGGCCGTCGTTGACGTAACGGTCGTTCGGGCAGTTCATGGACACTTCAAAGCCGTTGGGGTAGCCCGCTTCGGCCAGCAGCTTCTTGGCCGCTTCCACGTCGTAGGGCAGGCGCTTTACATCGGGCTGGAAGCCGTTGATGCCGGGGCCCACCATCAGCGCGGAGGGGTTGGAAGCGCCGCGCATCACAGTGCGCTTGATGCCTTCGATGTCGATGGCCTGGTAGAAGGCTTGGCGAACGCGCTTGTCCTTGAAGGGGTTCTTGCCCTTCACGTTGGAGTACAGCAGTTCGTCGCGCTTCTGGTCCATGCCCAGGAAGATGGTGCGCAGCTCGGGACCGGTCACGGCGCGGGTGTTGGCACCGCCGTTCACGCGGTCGATGTCCTGCACGGGCACGGGTTCCATGACGTCCACTTCGCCGGACAGCAGAGCGGCCACGCGGGTGGCGTCGTTGGCGATGGGCGTGAAGACGATTTCGGTGGCGTTGCCTTCGATCTTGCCCCAGTAGGAGCCGTTGCGGACGAACACCGAGCGCACGTTCGGCTGGCGCTCACGCAGGCGGAAAGGGCCCGTTCCGTTGGCACGGAACGAGGCGGCGTTCTCAATGCCCTTGCGGCGATCCACAGGCACGACGGCCTGGTTGGTCTCGCACCACTTCTTGCTCATCATGTACGAGGTGGTAATCACATCGGGCAGGATGGGCTGGGGAGCGTGGGTTTCAATCTCGACGGTGTGGTCGTCGATCTTGCGCACCTGCTTCACGTCGCTGTTGGTTGCCTTCATGTCGGAGCCTTCGCCCTTCATGCGACCAAAGCTGAAGATGACGTCATCGGCGGTGAACGGCGTGCCGTCATGGAATTGCACGCCCTTGCGCAGCTCGAAACGCCACACCGTGGGCGATGTCTGCTTCCAGCTTGTCGCCAGGGCGGGCGCCAGGCTCAGGTCTTTGTTGCGGCTGACGAGAGGCTCGTAAACGTTGCCGGTAATGCTCAACTGCAGCGACTCGTTGAGCGAGTGGGGGTCCATAGAGAGCGAATCACCCTGGTTGGCAATGCGGATGGTCTGGGCACTGGCCACCAGGCTCGCAGCGGCCAGCGCGGCAAAGATTGCTGAACGGGCAACTTTTTTCTGGAATGTCATCGGAAACCTCCTGGTAGTGAAAAGGGTGGCAAAAGCGTTGTGACTCGGCACAGGAAAAATTGAATGGATCGCGCTGGCGGCCAGGGCCTAAGGGCTCAGGCCGCCGGCAGCGGCATGGACTGCTCGATCAGGCTGGCGTGAAGTGCCGAGCCCAGAGGCAGGATGTCGTCGTTGAAGTCGTAGCGGCTGTTGTGCAGCGCACTGCCACTGGCCCCCATGCCCTGGCCGATGCGCAAGTAAGCCCCGGGCTTGGTCTGCAGCATGAAGGCGAAGTCTTCCGCGCCCATGCTGGGCTCCAGGTCGCGCACCACGTGGTCGGACCCCACCAAAGCTTCCGCTACGTCGCCCGCAAACTGGGCTTCGCTTTCGCTGTTGATGGTGGCCGGGTAGATGCGCTCATAGTGCACCGTGGCCGTGGCACCAAAGCCCAGGGCGATGGCATTGCACATCTCTTTGAGGCGGCGCTCCACCATTTCTTGAACCTGTGGATCGAACGTGCGCACCGTACCCACGAGAGTGGCAGAGCCAGGCAGCACACTGAAGGCGCCCAGGTCGCCTGCTTGTATCGCACAGAGACTGACGACGGCGCTCTCGATGGGCCGCACGTTGCGCGACACGATGCTCTGCGCGGCGGTGATGATGTGCGCTGCCACCAGCACCACATCCACGGTCTGGTAGGCATGGGCGCCGTGGCCGCCGCGCCCGGTGATCTCGATGGTCACACGGTCGGCGGCAGCCATCATGGGGCCGGGGTTCAAACCCACAGTGCCTGGCTTCATGGCGGGCCAGTTGTGCATGGCATACACGGATTGCACTGGAAAACGGTCGAACAGACCGTCTTCCATCATCACGCGCGCGCCGGCAAAACCCTCTTCGCCCGGCTGGAAGATGAGCACGGCCGTCCCATCGAAGTTGCGTGTTTCTGCCAGGTAGCGCGCTGCGCCAACCAGCATGGCGGTATGTCCGTCGTGCCCACAACCGTGCATCAGCCCCGGCTTGCAGGACTTCCAGGTGAAGTCGTTGTATTCGGTTAACGGAAGGGCATCCATGTCGGCACGCAGGCCGACCATGCTGCCGCTGGCGGTGCTGCGGCCGCGCACTATGGCAACGATGCCTGTTTTGCCGATGCCGTCGTGGATTTCGTCCACGCCGCACACCTTGAGGGCTTCCTTTACACGGTTGCCCGTGTAAACCTCTTCAAAGCCCAGTTCAGGATGGGCGTGCAGATCACGGCGCAATGCAGTCAGCTCGGGGTGGAATTGCGCAATGTGCGCAAAAGTCCGGCCACCCGCTTTGTATCGAAGGGGCTGCATCTCAAGATTCCATCGCGAAACGCGCCCGGCCGTCAGAGCAACAGGCATCCAGCAACTCGGTTCGCAGTGACAAGAAAGCCAAGGCAGAACGGGCACCGAGGCGCCTAGGGCGACCCATCAGGTGTGTCGTCATTCAGTGGCCCCCGGCCTTGCCCACGCGCAGGCGCGGGTCGACAGCGAAGTACAACAAGTCGACCACCAGGTTGATGACCACAAAGATCAGTGCGATCAGGCACAGGTAAGCGGCCATCACGGGAATGTCGGCAAAGGTCACGGCCTGAATGAACAGCAACCCCATGCCGGGCCACTGGAACACGGTTTCGGTAATGATGGCAAACGCGATCAGACCACCCAGCTGCAGGCCGGTAATGGTCATCACAGGCACCAGCGTGTTCTTGAGCGCATGGCCAAAGTGGATGGCACGGTTGGACAGGCCCCGCGCGCGGGCGAACTTGATGTAGTCGGTGCGCAGCACCTCCAGCATCTCCGCCCGCACCAAACGCATGATCAGCGTGAGCTGGAAGATCGCGAGTGTGATGGCGGGCAACGTGATGTGGTGCCAGCCCTTGGCCTTGAGCAGGCCTGTGCTCCACCAGCCGAGCTGCACGACCTCGCCACGTCCGAAGCTCGGGAACCAGCCCAGATGAACCGCGAACACGAGGATCAGCAAGATGCCTATCAGGAAAGTGGGCAGTGATACACCCAGCAACGACAGCGTCATGAACAGCTGGCTGGTGAACGTGCCGCGCTTGAGCGCTGCGTACACCCCCATCGGCACGCCGATCACCAGTGCCAGAACAGCCGCCACCAAGGCCAGTTCCAGCGTGGCCGGGAAACGCTCGGCAATCAGGCGCGAAACCTTGGCGCCCTGGCGCAGGCTCAGGCCAAACTCGCCTTGGGCAGCGTTCACCAAGAAATGGCCAAATTGCACGAAAAAGGGTTTGTCGAGGCCCAGCGAGGCGCGCAGCTCGCGGATTTGCTCAGGGGTGGCATCTTGGCCCAGCAGGAACACCACAGGATCCCCCACATACTGGAACAGCATGAAGGAGATAAAGGCCACCGTGACCATAACAATCACAGCCTGAATCAGGCGGCGCAAAATAAAGGCAAGCATCGGAAAGTCGAGTGAGTGTTCGATGGGGGCACCACGGCCGCTTTTGGTGGCGGGGCGCTGATTGGCAATACGCCGTCAAACTAAACCAAAGAGAGCAAGGGCCGAAGCAATGGCCCTTGCTCTCTACAGAAGGTTACCGAGGATAAATCAGTTGACCTTGACCGTGCGCATATCTACACGGTTGTCCGCGCGGTGCACCAGTTCGATGTTCTTCTTCATCGCCCATGGGATCACTTGGTCATGCAGAGGAAGGTGCGAGACCGTGTCATTGGACAATTGCAGCGCTTCCGTCAACATGCGCGCGCGCACCGGCGCGTCTGTCTCGGCCTTGATGCGGTCGACCAGGTAGTCCATGCGCTGATTGCTGTAGCGGCCTACGTTGTAGTTGCCGTCGCCGCCCTGCCCGACCGTGCGGACCAGCGATTGCAGGCTGTACAGCGCGTCAAAGGTCGGCACGCCCCAACCCAGCATGTAAATGCTGGCTTCGTAGCGCTGGATCATCGGGAAATAATTCACCAGCGGCAGAGTGCGCAGCTTGGCCTTCACACCCACGCGCGACCACATTGCCGTCACTGCCTGGCAAATGGCTTCGTCGTTGATGTAGCGGTTGTTGGGGCAGGCGAAATCCACTTCGAAACCATCGGGGTAGCCGGCTTCTGCCAACAGCTTCTTCGAAGCCTCGACGCTGTATGGGAGGCGCTTGCCAACGGCCTCGGTATAACCCGCCACCTGGGGTGCCACGATGGTGCCTGTAGGCTTGCCCAGGCCACGCATGATGTTGCGCGAAATGGTTTCGGCGTCGATGGCCTGGTACAAGGCCTTGCGTACGCGAACGTCTTTGAGCGGGTTCTTGCCCTTGATGTTGGACCCTGGCAGTTCTTCGCGGAACTGGTCCATGCCCAGGAAGATGGTGCGGTTTTCGACGCCGTCGATCACCTTGAGGTCGGGGCTTGCGCGCAAGCGGCCCAGATCCTGCGGCGTGGGATCGAGCACCATGTCGACCTCACCCGAAATCAGCGCAGCGATGCGTGTCGCATTGGATTTGATAGGCGTGTAGGTGATTTCGGTGACGTTCCCGTCCATCTTGCCCCACCAATTGGGGTTGCGCTTGAAGACCATCTTCACGTCTGGCTGCCACGAATCCAGCGTGTAGGGCCCCGTGCCCATGGCATTGCGGTGCGCAAAGTTCTCGTCAGAGCCCTTGATGTCCTTGGGTTCAACCGATTTGTTCTTTTCAGCCCAGGCTTTGCTCATCATGCGCAGCTCTGTCATCTGGCGCAGCAATACAGGGTTGGGCGCAGACAAGATCACGTCCACCGTTTGCGCGTCCACCTTGGCTACCTTGCTGATGCCCTGGACGTAGGGCGTGAAATTTGACGTTTTTGCCATGGCGCGCTGCAGCGAATACACCGCGTCGTCCGCGGTAAATGCCGAACCATCATGGAACTTGACGCCTTGGCGCAGTGTGAAACGCACTTGAGTGGGGCTCACTTCCTTCCACGAAGTCGCGAGCACGGGCTCCACCTCAAACGTCTTGCTGTTGTAGTAAACCAGGCTTTCATACACGTTGGCATGAATGCCGTTTTGCAGCGCATTGTTTTGGGAATGAATGTCCCACGTGGCGATTTCACCCTGACTGGCCCACTTGAAGGACTTGGCTTGGATCGCTGGAGACACCAACAACGCGGCGGCAGCGGCCACCGACAAAAGACTGTATTTGAGTTTCATGGAACCCTCTTTAATAAAAGTTTTACTATGCAGTAAAGGTTGCTCTATAGCCAACGGGAAATCCCTGAATCCCAGGCGCCCTGAAGGGCCTCTGACGGCTGTTTCTGAGGGTTTTGACTATGCAAGGATGGTGCCAGCGCCACGCACCAAGAGGCACCCAAGGCCTTTAATTGATAGCTACCAGACGGAACACAACGCAGCGGTGCGATACAGCCGTGCTCATGTGTCCTGAGTTACCAATCCCCCAATGGAGTCAAGAGAGCGCGAAGTGTGAATCCCGATTCACCATCTGGTTTGCAAACTGCTATTCAAGACCCTTTCAAATAAAGAGCCTTCAAATGTCCGCTCGATGAAGTCCAACAAGTTTGCAGGCCTACCCGTGTCGCGCCATGGACCATAAAGCAAAACCATATCCGCCTTCTTGCTCCAGCCTTGCGATCAAACATTCCCAATCCGACGTCATCTCAAAAGCCAAAAAACGGCGAACAATAAAAAAGCCGCCCGAAGGCGGCTTTTAAGCTTTATCAGACCGCTGGACTAGCCAGCATCCAATTAGAAGCTGTGACGGATACCGAAGTCGTAACCGGTGGAGTTGCGGTCAGCAGCAGTCACGGAACCGTTCAGAGCTTGAGCAGCGCCGTTCTTGTTGCTCACGCGAGCGAACGTGGTGTACAGAGCGGTGCGCTTCGACAGGTTGTGCACGTAGCCGATAGCCAGCTTGTTCGAACGTGGGTCAGCACCAACGGTGTCGATCTTGTACGTGGAGTACGACAGACGAACTTCGCCAGCGCCCACGGGAACCAGACCACCGATCAGGAAACCAGTGCCTTCAACGCCGTTCTTGATGTCGTCGTTGTTGTAGTGAGCCATGATCTTGGCAACGCCCAGATCGTATTGGCCACCCAGGTTCCAGGACTTGATGTTGCCCGACAGGAACTTGGTTTCAGAGAAAGCCAGAGCCACGTTGATGGGGCCGTTAGCGTAACCAGCGCGCAGGGCCAGGCCGTTGCCGTCCTTCTTGTTGGCCAGGTTGCTCAGGTTTTCACCCAGATAGTACTGAGCTTGACCGTAGAAGCCGCCCAGGTTGCCAGGCAGGAAGTAGCCGATAGCGTTCGAAGCGCGAACGTTGGTAGGGCCACCCACGCTGGAGTTCAGGGTTTGGGTCGTGCCCACGCCGTTCGTGCCGAACGGATCGAACACAGTCAGGTTCCAGAATTGGGGAGTGTAGTCACGGCCCAGACGCACTTCACCGAAGCCGCCGTTCAGGCTGACCGTCGAACGACGGTTGAAAGTCAGGCCGCCACCGCCAGTAGCGCCGCTGGCACCTTGGTTGTTGGTGCTGGTGTTAGCGCCAGAACCGTTGTCGTTGTTCACGCCGGCTTCCAGCCAGAACGAAGCGGACAGACCGCCACCCAGATCTTCAACGCCGCGGAAACCCAGACGGCTGCTGTTGTAGCCAGAGTTCGTCAGTTGAGTCTTCTTTGCGACGCTACCGGAACCGTAAGCGTAGGTTGCATCAACCACGCCGAACAGGGTCACGGAAGATTGAGCCATTGCAGCGCCGGAAGCAGCCAGCACAGCCAGGGCAATCAGGGATTTTTTCATTGCGAGTTACTCCAAGGTTAAACATAGGGCGCCGGTACGGGGGGTCTATGGTGAAAGCACCTGCACAGTCCCGCCGGTTCCCCGGGCCAACCTCCTGGTGGGGAAGTTGCTCTTATTGCACCAGACCCGGCCGGGTTTCGCAAAGGAATTCACCCACAATCGGCCTGAAAGGGGAAATCCGTTGCAGTGTTGCAACATTTCAGTGCGCACCGGCAAAATCGAAATCTGGGCGCACCACCAACGTGCCGACATCGTCGTTTATTTGTGTCGAAGTGCAAATTGTGTTTCGGCGCTATTGCCATTGCCAAGGTTTCCATGGACTCTCTTTTGATCGCTGCTGACAACGCCTTGCGGACCTTGTTTGCATCGCCCCGCGCTTATGAAAAAACGCCTGCCGACGGCATTGCAGAAGGTGAGTTGAGTCCTGCCCAAAGGAAGCTCTCAGGGGCGTTGATGCGCGTCAACCATGTTGGAGAAGTGTGTGCCCAGGCGCTCTATTCCGCCCAGGCGGCGGTGACCCAAGACCCCGCACTGCGCGCTCACCTGCAGGAAGCCGCGAGGGAGGAGACCGACCACCTTGCGTGGACCAGAGAACGGCTAGATGCCCTGGGTTCGCGTCCCAGCCTGCTCAACCCGCTGTGGTTTGCGGGTGCCTTTGTGCTGGGCGCTGTTGCAGCCAAGGTCAGCGACCGGGCCAGCCTGGGATTTGTGGTGGAAACGGAAAACCAAGTGGCCGCGCACCTGCAAAGCCATCTGCAGCGGCTTCCCGCGCAAGACCTGGCTTCATTGGCCGTCGTGGCCCGCATGAAACAGGACGAAGAGCGCCATGCAGCCCAAGCGAGGGCCAGCGGCGCGATGGAGTTGCCCGCCCCAGCGCGGGCGCTGATGCGTGCAGCCGCCAAGGTCATGACGACCACGGCCCACCATATTTGAGGGTTGAACTACGGGGAAGAACTCAGGCTTCCAGCACCTCGAATCCGGTGGTGATCTCGGCGGTCTTGCCCAGCATGATGCTGGCCGAGCAGTATTTGTCATGGCTCATGGCAATCGCGCGCTCCACTGCGGCTGGCGGAATGGCCTTGCCGGTCACGGTGAAGTGCATGTGGATCTTGGTGAAAACCTTCGGATCGGTCTGCGCGCGCTCAGTGGTCAGCTTGACGCTGCAACCGCGCACGTCGTGCCGACCGCGCTTGAGGATCAGCACCACGTCATAGGCCGTGCAGCCACCGGTGCCGGCCAACACCGTCTCCATGGGCCGGGGGGCCAGATTCTGGCCGCCATTGGCCGGGTTGGCTGCATCCGGCGCGCCGTCCATGGTCAAAACATGACCGCTGCCGGTTTCGGCCACAAAACCCATACCGGACCGTGTTCCCGCCCCGCCCGTCCAGCTGACTGTGCATTCCATTTGTGTTTCTCCTTGATGACACGTGGTTTTTTTCGCACGGAATGGCCCGGCGAATTGAATTTGATGCGAATTTTGCTGCATCGCAACAAGAGACGCGCTAAACTTCGCTCCATGCACTGCTTTTTCAGCGAATGAAGAAGCAGATGGCAAAGGCCCCGGTCCTCCAATCAACCTGCAGAGTGACCCCGGCGTTTGGCCCGCACCGATTGTCTCCTCCATCTCCTCAAAGGATGGATTCAGCCCCAGGCCTTACGGCCCGGGGCTTTTTTTTGCCTACGGCTGCTTGCGCACCGGCCTGCGGCAGCACAAAGGCCCTATAACACGACCCCCTATGATGTGGCCCCCCGCCGCAGCCCAGCGGTGGCCCACCTGCCTTGCCATGACCCAGCACCTCACTCCCGCCGACTATCTGAAGAAGATCCTGACCGCCCGCGTATACGACGTGGCCCTGGAGTCGGCCCTGGAGCCCGCCAAGAACCTCAGCCGCCGTCTGCACAACAAGGTGCTCTTGAAGCGTGAAGACCAGCAGCCGGTGTTCAGCTTCAAGCTGCGCGGCGCCTACAACAAGATGGCGCACCTCACGCCCGAGCAATTGCAGCGCGGGGTGATTTGCGCCTCGGCCGGCAACCACGCCCAGGGCGTGGCCATGAGCGCCCACAAGCTGGGCACGAGGGCCGTCGTCGTGATGCCCACGACCACGCCTCAGCTCAAAGTGGACGCGGTCAAAACACTGGGCGGCGAGGTGGTGTTGCACGGCGATAGTTACACCGACGCCTACGAACATGCCGCCAAACTCCAGAAGGAGGAAGGCCTGACCTTTGTGCACCCGTTCGACGACCCGGACGTGATTGCCGGCCAGGGCACCATCGCCATGGAAATCCTGCGCCAGTTGCAAAGCCTGGGCAGCAACCAGCTCGATGCCGTGTTCGTGGCCATTGGCGGCGGCGGGCTCATCTCGGGCGTGGCCAACTACATCAAGGCCGTGCGGCCCGAGATCAAGGTGATCGGCGTGCAGATGAACGACTCGGACGCCATGATCCAGTCGGTGCAGGCGCACGAGCGCGTGACGCTGGCCGATGTGGGCCTGTTCTCCGACGGCACCGCCGTGAAGCTGGTGGGCGAGGAGACCTTCCGCGTGGCGCAGGGCCTGGTGGATGACTACATCACCGTCGATACCGACGCCGTCTGCGCCGCCATCAAGGACATCTTTGTGGACACGCGCAGCATCGTCGAGCCCGCCGGGGCGCTGGCCGTGGCCGCCATCAAACAATATGTCGCCAAGAACAAGACCAAGGGCGAGACCTACGCGGCCATCCTTTGCGGCGCCAACATGAACTTCGACCGGCTGCGCTTCGTGGCCGAGCGTGCTGAAGTGGGTGAAGAGCGCGAGGCGCTGCTCGCCGTCACCATCCCCGAAGAACGCGGCAGCTTCCGCCGCTTCTGCGAGGTGGTGGGCGGCCTGCCGGGCGGCCCGCGCAATGTGACCGAGTTCAACTACCGCATCAGCGACGCCGCCCGGGCACATGTGTTTGTGGGCCTGACCACCAACGGCAAGGGCGAGTCGGAAAAGATCGCCAAGAACTTCAGCCGCCACGGCTTCGAGGCGCTGGACCTGACCCACGACGAGCTGGCCAAGGAACACCTGCGCCACTTGGTTGGCGGGCATTCGGCGCTGGCGCAGGACGAGCGCCTGATGCGCTTTACCTTCCCCGAGCGGCCCGGCGCGCTGCTCAAATTTT
>JBCNOJ010000179.1:0-9123 GCA_039593925.1 Acidovorax sp. | reverse complement strand
CAAAGGGCCCATCGGCCTTGCCACGCAGGGCGGCGGCCTCGGGCGCAACGTGATGCAGGCCATGGACCGCGGCATCGGCATCGGGCTGTGGGCCTCCACCGGCAATGAGGTGGACCTGCAGGTGGCCGACTTCATCCACTACATGGCTGACGCGCCAGACATCAAGGTGATCGTGACCTTGCTGGAAGGCATCAAGGACGGTGCGAAGTTCGTGGCTGCGGTCAACCGGGCGGCAGCCAACGGCAAGCCAGTCATTGCGCTCAAAGTCGGCAAATCGGAGTACGGGCAAAAGGCAGCGCAATCGCACACGGCGTCCCTGACTGGATCGGCCGAGGTGAACAGCGCGGTGTTTAGGCAGTGCGGCGTCATCGAGGTGGATGACATCGATGAGCTGGTCGATGCGGCTTGGCTGTTTGCACGTGCAGAACCGCCTCCAAGCGAAGGGGTGGCCATCTACACGTCTTCGGGCGGGACCGCCGCCCTGACGGCCGACGCAGTGGGCACCGCAGGCCTGACACTGGCGCAGTTCACCCCCCATACGCGAGAGTTGCTGGGCTCGCTGCTGCCGGCCTATGCCGCACTGGACAACCCGGTAGACACAACTGCCGCCGTGCTCAGCGATTCCGCGTTGATTGAAAAGTCGCTGAGCGCTGTGGCGGTGGACCCCAACCTCGGCTGCGTGATCGCTCCCATTGCACTGGACTATGGGGACACCACCATCCAGCTGGCGCGCACCATCATCGCGGCGCAGAAGGGCTGCGCGACCCCCATCATCCCCATCTGGATGAGTGACCGCATGGGCGAGGGCTACCGCATGCTGGTGGAAGGCGGCTTCGCTCCGCCGCGTTCGGTGGGCAAGGCCATCAAGGCCATCCAGCGCTGGGTGGGATATGGCCGCTGGAAGCGCGCGCGCGGCACGCAGCCAGCCATGCAGCCAGTGGCGGCTCTGCCGCCAGCCAGCGCCACCCGCAGTCTGTCTGAGGCAGAGGCGAAGGGGAAGCTTCAGGCTGCAGGCATTGCCCTGCTGCCCAACACGCTCGCCTCCACCGTGGACCAAGCGGTGGCGGCCGCCAACGCCATGGGCTACCCCGTGGTGGCCAAGATCGCCAGCGAGCAAATTGTTCACAAGTCGGATATCGGCGGCGTGAAGGTGGGGCTCCAAGACGCAGACCAGTTGCGCCAGGCATGGAAGGACATCATGGACGCAGCCCGGCTGCACCGGCCCGATGCCACCATCGACGGCTTGCTGATCGAAAAGATGGCACCCCGCGGCGGGCTGGAGCTGATGATCGGCGTCACCCGCGACCCCGTGTTTGGCCATGTGATGACGTTCGGCCTGGGCGGTATCTACGTGGAAATCCTGCGCGACGTGACGCGCCGCATGCTGCCATTGAGCGCTGGCGAAGCCACCGCCATGGTCCGCGAGATGCGGTGCTTCCCCTTGCTGGACGGCGCACGCGGCCGCCCGCCAGCAGACCTGGCAGCACTGGAGGCCTTGCTCTTGCGCATCTCGGACTTCGTGATGCACAACGCGGACCGCATTGAGGAGATGGACCTCAACCCGGTGTGGATTGGTGCACGTGGAGAAGGTGTTTTGCCTCTGGACGCAGTGATCATCGAAAGGGTTCAAGAAGGAACGGCCGCATGACCGCCAACACAGTGCAGCCGCCGCTTCACGGCATCACGGTGGTGGACTTCAGCGAGTTGCTGCCGGGCCCTTTCCTCACGCAGAACCTGGCGGAGATGGGCGCACGCATCATCAAGATCGAACGCCCGCCCCATGGGGACAACGCGCGCCACCTGGGCCAGGGCGCCTTCGAGGCCATGAACCGGGGCAAGCAAAGCCTGCTGGTGGACCTCAAGGACAGTGTTCAGCGCGACAAGGTTCGCGAGCTGATCGCGTCCGCCGACATCGTGGTCGAGTCTTACCGCCCTGGCGTGATGGCGCGCCTGGGGCTGGATGCCGCCTCGCTCTGCGAGGCGTATCCAGAGCTGATCTATGTTTCCCTCAGTGGATACGGGCAGACGGGGCCCTGGGCCGACCTGCCCGGCCACGACATCAATTACCTGGCAGCGGCCGGTGTACTGGCCGTCTCGGGCACGCCGGACGGCGCTCCCGCCCAGAGCTTCGGGCTGCCAGTGGCCGACCTGTGCGGCACCATGTATGGCCTGTCTGCCACGCTGGCGGCGCTTTTTCAGCGGCAAGCCACCGGCCGCGGGCAGTACCTGGACGTGGCCCTGGCCGATTGCGCCCTGCATTGGATGAACCCACGCATAGGCGCCTATCGCTCCGCAGGTGCCAACACGCTGCCAGCACAACGCGAGGCCACGCTGGTGAAAGCCGCTTACGGAGCCTTCCGGTGCAAGGACGGTCGCTACGTGTCGGTTGCCGCACTGGAAGACCATTTCTGGAAGCGCTTGTGCTCCGTGATCGACCTGTCGCCTTTCCACGGAGCGGAGTACGCCAGCCACAAGGCACGAAAGGCCGTGGCGGACGCGATCAACCAGCGCATCGCGCAGGCCATGCAGCACCTGGATTCACACGAAGCCTTTGAACTGCTTTGCCGGCACGATGTGCCCGCCGCGCCGGTGGTCCCGCCTTCAGAGCTGGCCACCCTGCCGCACTTTGCATCGCGCGGCAAGTTCGCTCCAGGCGACGACTTGCCCTTGGTGCGCTTCCCCGTGCCGCTTGCTGGAATGGGCGCCGCCGACCTGGGCGGTGCGCCGCCGCTTGGCAGTACAGGCTGGTAAGGCCATGGCCGGCGCCTTGCGCACGCGGATCACCCGCCTGCTGGGTATCGATCACCCCATCCTCGGCGGCGGCCTCATGTGGCTGTCTGACGCACGGTACGTCGCCGCGTTGGTGAACGCTGGCTGCATGGGGTTCATCACGCCCCGGTCTTACCGCAGCGAGGCAGAGTTCAGCGATGCCCTGAAGCTCTGCGCCGAACTCACACACGGCAAACCTTTTGGCGTGAACCTGACCCTCTCTCACCGGCCCGATGCCAATCTGTTGGTGCCACGATGGATGGAGATAGCCCTCGCCCACGGTGTGCGCATCTTCGAGACCGCGGGCCACGCGCCCGCCGAACTCATCAGCGCCCTGCACCGGACAGATGCCATCGTGGTCCACAAGGCCTCCAACATCCGGCACGGACTCTCGGCCGAACGCGCGGGCGCAGACGCCATCGCCCTGGTGGGCATGGAGGAAGGCGGCCACCCGGGCATGAACGAGCTGCCCACCATGCTGATGGGCGCGCTGGCCCACGGCCAATTCAGCGTGCCGGTGGTGCTGGGAGGCGGCATCGGTCGCGGCAAGCAACTGGCTGCCGTTCTGGCGCAGGGGCTGGATGGCGTGCTGATGGGCAGCCGCTTTCTGGTGTGCGAAGAAATCAGCACACACCCCCGCTACAAAGAACACCTGCTGGCTTGCGATGAGCACTCCACCGTGCGGCTGCTGCAGTCGCTGGGTACCACTTGGCGCGTGCTGCACAACGACACGGCCCGACAGGTTGAGGCCATCGAACGCACGGGCGCCAAGGACCACGCCGCGTTCGGAGACCTCATCAGCGGAACCATCACACGCGACCGCTGCTACGCCGAAGGCGATTGGCAGCATGGCATGGCCTCACTGGGGCCATCCATCGCATTCGCCCAACGCATCGAGCCGCTGCAGGCCATCGTGCAAGAAATGGTGGACGAAGCGGTGCAAGCCATCGCAGCCCTGCACTCAACGTTTTCAACCGATTCAATGGAGCAAGAATGAACCGACTGCCTTTTATGGAGCGGCTGGTGGTGCCCGTCATTGCGGCCCCCATGCTGCGTGTCTCTGGCATCGAACTGGTCTCTGCAGCCTGTGCGGCCGGTGTGATCGGGGCGTTTCCCACGGCCAACTGCACGTCTTTGGCCGAATTCGAAACGTGGCTCCAACGCCTTCAGCGAGAGGCCAAAGAGCAACCCCACCGCGCACCGTACTGTCCCAATCTCATCATGCGGCGGGACCCCGCACGCCTTAAGGCTGAGGTGGACCTGATCGTGCGCCACGGCGCAGAGCTCGTGATCACCAGCGTGGGCTCCCCCGCTTCGGTGATCCCCACCTTGCACGATGGCGGCTGTCTCGTTTTTGCCGATGTGGCTTCACTGCACCACGCTGAACGCGCCCTGGAGGCCGGTGTTGACGGCCTCGTGTTGCTTTCGTCCGGCGCTGGCGGGCACACCGGCTGGGCGAATCCTTTTGCTTTCGTGCGTGCAGTACGCGCCCTGTTTGATGGGCCCATCGTCCTGTCTGGCGGCCTGTCGGACGGCGTTGCCTTGCGCGCCGCCACTGTGTTGGGTTGCGACCTGGGGTGTGTGGGCACACGTTTCATTGCCACGCAAGAAAGCCTTGCCTCGGGCGACTACAAACAGATGCTGCTGAGCAGTTCCATGGACGATGTGCTTGCCACCCGCGCCTTCACGGGGCTGCCCGCCAATTTCCTGAGGCCCTCCATCGTGAATGTCGGGCTCGACCCGGACGCCCTGGACGAAACCGTGTCCGTGCAAGAGGCCCGCCAGCGGTTTGGCGGGGGGTCCGAGGGGCCTGTGATTCAGCGGTGGTCCGACCTGTGGAGCGCGGGACATTCGGTGTCGGGCGTGTCCTCGCTGCCCACGGCGGCGGAACTGGTCCGGTTGATGCAAGCCGAGTACCAGACGGCTGGTTAGCGACTTCGCCAAATCCGGTGGCGCATCCGGAAGACGCAAAAGCAGACGCAAAGGGGAAATGCTCAACCTCCTTACGTCATGCAACAAGTCAATGCAAATGGTTCTCAATAAGATAGAATCCCATCCATGACGCAGGGCTAAATCCCCGCAGCGCCGCAACAGTGCCACCGGCCACACAGGCTGGCCGCCCCAGTTGCCCTGCATGCAGCCCTGCCGTCGCCCTCCCCAGCCAGCCAGTCAGCCCGATGCGGCCCCCGTGCCGTCCGCTGCAGCCAGCGTTTGTCCAAACACCTGTCTGGAGCCTTGCTGATGCTGCCTTGCCCTGCCACGCCTGCCAGCCCTGCCCTGAGGGCGAACTGGCGCGCGCCGCGCCGTCGCAGCGCACAGGGCCGCAAGCGCGGCGCTCCAGACGGCGCCGCCTTTGCCCGGCGCCTGCTGACTGCTACCGGCCACGCATGAAAGCCACACGTCCCCTCTGGCGATACCGCATCGCCATCACTTCGCGCGCCGTCGCGGCCATCGGGGGCGGCTATGCCCTGGCAGCAGGTTTTGCGGCGGCGTTGTCGCTGGCCCTGGCGCAGTTCACGCCGCGTGTGGAGGCCGTGCTCACCGCCACCATGCTGTCATGGCTCGTCTACGCGGCGGGTGCGGGCTGGGCTTTTTATGCACGCACGACCTGGGGCGCTTGGGCGGGCACGGCTGGGCCAGCGCTGGTCCTGGGCGCCTGTGCCATGGCTCCCCAATGGTGGATGAAGGCGGCTGCATGACGCACACCACGCCCCCCTCCCACCCGCCTCGCCAACGCGCCAACCGCGAAAGCTTTCGCCAGGCCATGTCGTGGCTGCACACCTGGGCTGGTCTCATTCTGGGCTGGCTGCTGTTCGCCATCTTCCTCACCGGAACGCTCTCGTTCTTTAAGAACGAATTCAACCTGTGGATGCGGCCCGAGATGCACGGGCTGCCAGCGGCCGACGCGCAGGTGGCCCAGAAGTCGCTTGATGCGCTGGTGCGCAAGGCGCCCGGCGTGACGCAGTGGATCATGAACCTGCCCGACGCCCGCGATCCTGCCGTCAGCGTCCTGTGGCGCGACACAGCCAATGGCCGCTTCCAGACGCTGCACATGAACCCGCAGACCGGCGAGGCCATCGACGCACGCGAAACCATGGGGGGCGAGTTTTTCTACCGCTTCCATTTCGAGTTGCGCACGGCGCACAAGCCGCGTTGGGCCCTGGAGGGCCGTTGGATCGTGGGCATCGCCACGATGATGATGTTTGTGGCGTTGATCACCGGCGTCATCACCCACCGCCGCATCTTCAAGGACTTCTTCACCTTCCGCCCGGGCAAAGGCGGCCAACGCGCCTGGCTGGACGCGCACAACGTGAGCGGCGTGCTGGTGCTGCCGTTCTATTTGATGATTACGTTCAGCGGGCTGATGATCTTCCACTCGCTGTACATGCCCGCGGGCATCGCCACCGCGTACAAGACGGAGAAAGGGGTGGACTCCACCACCTACTTCGCTGACCTGCAGGGCGAAAAGCCAGGAACGCGCCCGCGGCGCGGCGCAGGCGACACCGTGGAACCTTTGCCTCCCATCGCCCTGCAGCCCATCATCGATGCCGCCACCGAGCGCTGGCAGGGTGGCCGCATCGGCAGCGTGCAGGCCCGCCGCGAAGCCGGTGGCCGCGCGGTGGTGGAAGTGACGCGCCACGAAGGCGACCGCTTGCAATACCGCCCGCCGCGCCTGCTGTTTGACGCCGCCACCGGCCAATGGCTCGACCAGGCCGACCCCACCACGCCAGCCGCCAAGACCTATGGCGTGCTGTATGGCCTGCACTTGGCGCGCTTTGCCGATGTGGGCCTGCGCTGGGTGCTGTTCGGCTTTGGCGTGCTGGGCAGCCTGATGATTGCCACGGGCATGGTGCTCTGGTCCGTCAAGCGCAGTGCTTCGCCGCGCTCCAAAGTGCAGACGCAGGCAACGGCGACGGCGGGCCACCGCAACGCCGCAGTGCAAAGTGCCCTGACCCCATCTGCACCAGCCCCGCAGCCTTTCGGCGAGCGGCTTGTGGCCGCCGTCAACATTGCTACGCTGGCAGGCCTGCCGCTGGCCTGCGGTGTGTACCTTGTGGCCAATCGGCTGCTGCCCATCGGGCTGGAAGGCCGGGCCGATGCCGAGCTGGGCTGGTTCTACGGCAGTTGGGGCGTGGTGCTGGCATGGGCGCTGGCCAGTGCCGTGGTGCGCCCCCATCGCTTGGGCTGGTCGGTGCCGCTGGCTGGGGCGGGCCTGGTGTGGGCGATGCTGCCTGTCCTCAACGCGTTGACCACGCACACCCACCTGGGCGTGAGCCTGCCTGCGGGCGACTGGGTGTGGGCCGGCATGGACCTGTCGTTCCTGGCCGCTGGCGCCTTGTTCGGCTGGCTGGCCTGGCGCGTGCGCCCGGGCCGTGTGCCGCGCCGCAAGGCGCATGGCCGTAGCACCGCGCCAGGTGAGCGCCGCGCACCTGCTGGCCAGACCGCGCCGGTCACCTCACCCCCCTCTCCAGCCCATGCAGCGCTGCCCGCAGCCACTGCGGGTGAAACCTCGACCTCAAGGGCCTGAGCCGTGTCTGCCTTCTTGCTTTGTTTTGCCGCCTGGGCTGCCATGGCCCTGGGCATGGACCGCCACCACGAAGACGCACTGGGCCACGAAGGAACGCTGCGCCGCCTCACGCTGCTGCGCCGTACGGGTTGGGCGCTGCTGGCGCTCTCGCTGGGGCTGGCAGCCATGGCCCCACCCGGCGGAGCTTCGGCAGCGCTGGGCGTGACGGTCTGGGCGGTGGCCCTGTCGGTGGCCGCAGTGGCCGTCACCGCCGTGGTCACCTGGCAGCCCCGCCGCGCCCAGGAGCTTGCCGTGGTGGCCCTGTTGGCTGGTTTGCTTGCACGGGGGCTGGGGTGGTAGCAGTGCTGGCAATGGCCTGACCCATCGCACCGGCTGCACCTGGACCGTTTTCGTTAGACCCACCGGCACCACGCCCCAGACAGCAGCCCGCAACGGGCATGCGCCAGGCCACGGGGGTGCGGACTGCTTCGGCTTTGCGCCGTAGTTTTTTAGCTTTTTTGGCCTCTAGCGCTTATCCAATAAGCGCCAGCAGCTACCTAATTAATAGCAAAAACCGATTGAGGGAGGAGCACCCATGCGCACGCAATCAACCACCGTGGCTGCCGCCGTGCTGGCCGCCATGGCCGCCACAACCACGGCACTGACCACGGCACACGCCCAGACCGGCGCCCCCGCCAGCCCAGCCACGCAGGCGCTGCCCGAAGTGAGGGTGACCGATGACCAAGGCGCCGCCACCGAAAACTCGGGCCAGTACACGGCCCGCGAACTGAGCGTGGGCAAGATGCCCCTGGCGCCGCGCGAGACGCCGCAGTCCGTCAGCGTCATCACCCGCCAGCAGTTGGACGACCGCAACCTGAGCAAGGTGGAAGACGCCGTCAAGCTCAGCACGGGCATCACCGTCACGCGGTTCGACGGCTCGGGCAACTACAACAGCTTTCAGGCTCGCGGTTTCGACCTGGGTTCTATCCAGCTCGACGGTGTGCCCATACCGCAGGGCAACTACAGCACGCTGGACATCGCGGTGTACGACCGCATCGAGGTGCTGCGCGGACCCGCCGGCCTGCTGCAGGGGGCCAGCGAGCCGGGCGGCACGGTGAACGTCCGCACGCGCCAGGCCGAGCTGTCGATCAGCAAGAGCGATGGCAGTGCCACTTATACACCCGGTGGCAGCGCCAGCTATGTGCTGACGGTCAGCAACGCCGGCCCCGATGCGGTGACCGCCGCGCAGGTCAGCGACACGCTGCCGGCGGGCGCCACCTTGAGCGCGCCGTGGACCTGCAGTGCCTCGGCCGGCAGCACCTGCAGCGCCGCCAGTGGCGGTGCGGCCGGCGGCACCAGCGTCAGCCTGGGGGTGAACCTGATCAATGGGGGGCAGGCCACGATCACCGTGCCTGTCAGCTTCAGCGCCGATCCGGGCGCGTACTAGCCGTATCCACCCGGGCCGCTGCGCTGTGCGCGGCCTGGCAGCAACGACGCTTCATGTGACGCGCAGGTGGGGAACGCCAGAGCCTGCGCGGTGCTTTCGAGGATGACAGCATGCCCACCGCCCGCGCCCGTCGCTTGAACTGCCTGCCCGGCCACGCCTGCCTGCGCGCGCGCGCGCTGCAACTGGGCACCGCGCTGCTGGCCACGCTGGCCATGGCGGGCGCGCAGGCACAGGCGTACCGCAACCCGCTGGTGAACACCGCCACGGTGACCGCGCCGGCCGACGTATCCGATCCCACCCCGGGCAACAACAGCAGCAGCGACAGCAACGCACTGGCCGCCAGCGCGCAGTTGAGCATCGTCAAGACCATCACCACGCCGGTGCCGGTCGCGGCCGGTGG
>JBCNOJ010000178.1:0-9186 GCA_039593925.1 Acidovorax sp. | reverse complement strand
GAGCGGCTCGAAAAACTGGCACGCGAACTGGATGTGGAGCTGTCCATCATGCAGTCCAACCACGAAGGCGCGCTGATCGACTTCCTGCATGCCCACATCGACTCGGCCCAGGGCGCGCTGGTAAACCCCGCCGGGCTCACCCAGCACGGCGTGCCGCTGCACGATGCCATCAAGGCCATGCCCTTCCCTGTGATCGAAGTGCACATGTCCAACATCGCCGCGCGCGAGGCATGGCGTGCCCACTCCATCATCTCGCCCGCCGTCAAGGCCACGGTGCAGGGGTTCGGGCCGCACTCCTACCTGGCGGCCCTGCGTTCGCTCGTGGAAAGCCTGCGCGAAGCCACCCAGGCAGGTTGAGCGCTGCTCGGCCAGCAATCACTGTGCTGCGCGTTGCGCGCAACGGACCCAACTAACGCAGCCCAAACCAGTGCCCCTGTGCAAGGTCCGCCCCGCCGCACTGGGGCGTCCCCCTCCCGAATCGCGCAGCGATTCGAGAGAGGGGGAAGGCGAGCAGCGCCTCAAGGGGGCGTTTTTGAGGACATACAAGATGAATCGATGGATCAACCGCGCCTGCAAAGGCGTGGAGGCCGTGATTGCGGCCATGCTGGCGCTGATGGTGGTGCTGGTTTTCGGCAACGTGGTGCTGCGCTACGGATTCAATTCCGGCATCACCGTATCGGAGGAGCTGTCCCGGTGGCTCTTCATCTGGATGACCTTTCTGGGGGCCATCGTCGCGCTGCGCGAACACGGCCACCTGGGCGTGGACATGGTGGTGCAACGGCTTCCAGCCCTGGGCAAGAAGGTTTGCCTGGCGTTGGGCCATTGCCTGATGCTGTATCTGGTGTGGCTGATGTTTGAGGGCAGCCTTGCGCAAGCGCGCATCAACTGGGATGTGACAGCGCCTACCACGGGAGCGTCGATGGCCATCGTCTACATGGCTGGGGTGGTCTTTGCAGTGTGTGCGGGTCTGCTGCTGAGCATTGACCTGTATCGGCTGCTTCGCGGCCAGATTGCCGATGAAGACCTGGTGATGGTGCAGGAGTCTGAAGAGGCCGTGCAACTGCAGCAGATTCTGGGCACGGCCCACGCGGCGGATTCAACCCGGTCGGGTGGCAAGGAGGCCACGAAATGACAATTTTCATCTTTGTGGGCTCGCTGCTGCTGGCCATGGCCATGGGCGTACCAATTGCCTTCTCGCTGCTGGCCAGCGGTGTGGCGTTGATGTGGCACCTGGACCTGTTTGATTCGCAGATCCTCGCGCAGAACCTGATCGCAGGGGCAGACAGCTTCCCGTTGCTGGCCGTGCCGTTCTTCATGCTGGCGGGCGAAATCATGAATGTGGGTGGCCTGTCCAAACGCATCGTCAACTTCGCGATGGCACTGGTGGGCCACGTCAAGGGCGGGCTGGGCTATGTGACCATCATGGCTGGGTGTCTGTTGTCCGCGCTGTCGGGGTCGGCTGTGGCCGATGCGGCCGCATTGACTGCCTTGCTGCTGCCCATGATGGTGAAAGCGGGGCACGACAAGGCACGTGCTGGTGGGCTCATTGCCGCCACCGGGGTCATCGGCCCGGTCATTCCGCCCAGTATCGGCCTGGTGATCTTTGGTGTGGCCGCCAATGTGTCCATCTCCAAACTGTTCCTGGCCGCCATCGTGCCTGGCATTTTGATTGGGGGCGCGCTGTGGCTGACCTGGGCCTTTCTGGTGCGCAACGAGAAGATCGTGCCGCCACCGCGCAAATCCGGCGCCGAGATCCTGGAGGCCGCGCGCAAGGCGATGTGGGCGCTGCTGCTGCCTGTGATCATTCTGGTGGGCCTGCGCATGGGCGTTTTCACACCCACCGAAGCCGCCGTGGTGGCTGCCGTGTATGCGCTGTTCGTGGCGGCCGTCATCTACCGCGAGATCACCTGGCGCGACCTCTACGGCATCTTTGTCGCCGCAGCCAAGACCAGTGCCATCGTGATGTTCCTCATCGCGGCGGCCATGGTCAGCGCCTGGCTCATCACGGTGGCTGACCTGCCCTCCAAGGTGGTGAGCCTGCTGCAGCCCTTCATGGGCAACCAGATCCTGCTGATGGCCGCCATCATGGTGCTGGTGATGCTGGTGGGCACTGCCATGGACATGACGCCGACCATCCTCATCCTGACGCCGGTATTGATGCCGGTGGTGCAAGCGGCTGGGATCGACCCGGTGTACTTCGGCGTTATGTTCATCATCAACAACTCCATTGGCCTCATCACGCCGCCGGTGGGCACCGTGCTGAACGTGGTTGCTGGCGTGGGCAAGATGTCTATGGATAGCGTCACCAAGGGCGTGGTGCCTTTCATGATTGCCGAGTTCACCATCATGTTCCTCATGGTGCTGTTCCCCTGGCTGGTGACTTGGCCGGCCAAGTTCTTTCACGGCTGAATCCAGCTCAGGAAGGCTACGCGTAAGAGGTGCCTGGGGTTGCGGTGTGGCGCCCGGTCGCCTGCAGCCACAGGCGGGATCGAGCAAGCCTATTCAGGGTTTACCCGCGCGCCGGCACTGAAATGGTGACAATGTGCGGCTATGCATTTTTCGCGCTTTCTCAAAATGGCCCTGATCCTGGGCCTGCTCTCGGCCATCGGGCCCTTCGCCATCGACATGTATCTGCCCGCGCTGCCCGACATCGGCTCTAGCCTGGGAGCGTCCGTGGGGGCAGTGCAGTGGAGCCTGACGGCCTTCTTCCTGGCGCTGGGTGCGGGCCAGCTGTTCTATGGCCCGGTTTCGGACATGGTGGGCCGCAAACCGCCGCTGTACTTCGGCCTTGGCCTGTTCACGTTGGCCAGTGTGGGCTGCGCACTGGCGACCAGCATCGAAATGCTGGTGGCGCTGCGATTTCTGCAGGGCATGGGGGCGGCGGCTGGCATGGCGATTCCACGTGCCGTGGTGCGCGACCTGCACACCGGCACCGACGCGGCCAGGCTCATGTCGCTGCTGATGCTGGTGTTCAGCGTTTCGCCCATCCTGGCACCGCTGGCGGGCAGCGGGGTGATTGCGCTCTCGGGCTGGCGCGGCGTGTTTTGGGTGGTGGCCGTGGCCGCTGTGGCGGGCCTCGCGCTGGTGTGGGCCAGCCTCACTGAAACCCGCACCGCAGCCGACCGCGTGGAAAGCAGCCTGGGCGGCGCCTTGCGTGCCTATGCGCTGCTGCTGCGCGACTGGCATTACCTGGGCCTCGTGTTCATTGGCGGCTGTGCCATGGCGGGCTTTTTCGTGTACTTGGCGGGCTCGCCGTTTGTGCTCATCAACCACTATGGGCTCACGCCCACGCAGTACAGCATGGCCTTTGGCGTCAATGCGGCAGCGTTCATCGCGGCCTCGCAGTTCACGGCCACGCTGGGCGAGCGCTTTGGCCTGGTGCGCGTGGTGAAGGTGGCGGCTACCGCGTCGGGCGCCGTGATGGCGTCGCTGCTGGCTTACTACCTCGCTGGGGGCGATCGGTTGGGCGTGCTGATCGGGATGTATTTTGTGGCCAGTGCGCTGATGGGGCTGGTGATTCCCACCACTTCGGTGCTGGCGCTGGAAAAACACGGCGCTATCGCGGGCACGGCGTCGGCATTGCTGGGCACGTTGCAGATGCTGACCGGGGCGCTGGCCATGGGCGTGGTGGGCCTCTTCGCCACCGGCAAGCCCCTGCCAATGGTGGTGGGCATGGCCTGCGGCGCGCTGGTGGGGGTGGCATTGGCATGGATCACCCTGGGTGGCCGGCGCGGTGCGCTGGCGCATGCCTAGCACGGGCCGATGGAACTAGCGGGCTGAGAGTTTGAGTGAAATTGGCCTCTAGCGCTTATCCATCAAGCGCCAGTAGCTATCAAAAGAAGAGTAAAGGGTTGGTGGGCAGGTGCAGGGCTTGCCTGCCCCGTCAGCCCGGGTTGGCCGGTGTTGGGGGTGGGGCGCCGCCTTCAATCGCGCGCTTTTCCACGGCCTGCACCACGTGCCGTGCCAGCCGTTCCACAGTCAGGGGCGCGCAGCCTTCGGCGTGGTTGCTGATGCAGACATAGGCCTTCTGGCCTGCGCCCGTCACACCGGCAATCAGTCGCGCCAGCTCGGCGTGGGTCTGTGGGTCCGGGTGGTGCAGCCGGTCAAAAGGTTCATAGAGCTTTTCGGCCGCTTCATAGCCATAGGGGCCGTGTACGGCGTTCAGCATCCAGCGGCACACCAGCGGGCCAGGCCACAGTGCGCGCAGCATGGGCAACTGGTCGCGCAAGGGGGGCATCTTGGGGTGCAGGTCGATGCAGTAGGTGGCGCCGGCATCGCGCAGCGCTTTGGCGAAAGCAGGGCCCATCCCGTATTTGTCCACCCATTCCGGGTCCCGCACTTCCACGGCGAGCACGCCGTTGGGCGCTGTGGGTGCCAGGCGGGGCTGGGCAAGCAGCAGGGTGTGCAAGCGCTCCAGCACCTCCGGCAGGCGGTCCAGCAGTGACAGGGGCAGGGGGCTGATCTGAAACACCAGCGCGCCCAGCTTGTGGCCCAGGCCCTCAAGCGCGGGTTCCACGAACTCGGTGCGTGCCAGGTCGGGGTTCAGAAAGGCGGAGTTGGGTTCTCGGCCCCGGCCGTCTTCGCTGCGCACCAGCGCATCGGTGACCATGCTCGGCGCCTTGACCACGAAGCGGAAATCGTCTGGCACCTGGCTGGCGTAGCGCTCGTACTGGCTGGCGGTGAGCGGGCGGTAAAAGCTGCGATCAATGCTTACCGTGCGCAGCAGGGGGTGTTGCGCATACACGGGCAGGCCATTTTTTGAAAGCTGGGGCTCGGAGTGCTCGCCCTCCCAGACCAGCCCTTGCCAGCCCGGGTAGGTCCAGGTGGAAGTGCCCAGGTGCAAGCCGGCTGGCAGTTGGTGGGCTAGCGTGTGCAGGGCTTCGGACTGCGGCTGGGCGCTCACGCCAGCGCCTCTCTTGCGCCGCGGAGCCGCCGCGTCTTCTGCATTCGCTGAAGCCGCTTTACGGGGCGTAGCCGCTTCCGGGTCTGTGGCCGGCGGTGCCGCTGGCGGGTCGCCGAACAGGTCGTCTTGAATACCCATGTTTCCGAGCTGGCGCTTGGCTTGGGTGCCTAAGGCTTCGCTGCAGGCACGGGCTGCAGGGGCTCGTCGATGGCGTCCGCCGCCTCTTCATTGAGCGCACGGCCCTCGCGCTGCGGCTGGGTGAGCGGAGTGGGCACCCATTTGTTGCCGCGGAAGAAGTTGCGCGCGCCATCCTTGTCGCCCGCCAGTTCCAGCTGCAGGCGCTCGGCGTCCCGCGCGCGGATGCGTTCGGCCAGCTCGGCCACCTCGTCGGCATCCACGCCCAGGGTTTCCAGCGCCTGCATGCCGAATCCCATGGCCGATTCAAAGGTCTCGCGCATCTGGTAGTCCACGCCCAGCTTCAGCAGCTCGATGGCGTGCTGGCGGTCGAAGGCGCGTGCCAGCACAGGGATCAACGGGCATTCGTGCTTGAGCAGTTCCACGATGTGCGTCGTGGTTTTGGGGTCGTTGGTGCACACCAGAATGGATTTGGCATGGTGTGCGCCACTGGCGTGCAGCACGTCGAGCCGCGTGCCGTCGCCGTAGTACACCTTGAAGCCGAACTTGGCGGCCGCACGGATCATGTCGGTGTCGTTCTCGATGATGGCGATGTCCACACCCCGGGCCAGCAGCAACTGGCTGGCAATCTGCGCAAACCGGCCGAAGCCGATGATCAGCACCGTGCCCTTGAGGCCATCGGCGGCCTCCACGCCCTCCATATTCTGTTCAGGTTCGGGCGGCATCAGCCAGCGCAGCGATAGAACGGCCAGCGGGGTCAGCGCCATCGACAGGATGACCGCGGCGGTCAGCACCGCGTTCACGCGGGCTTCGATGATGCCTGCCGTGGCTGCAGCGGAATACAGCACAAAGGCAAATTCACCGCCCTGGGCCATCAGCATGGTGCGCTGCAGGGCCTCGCCATGGCCAGCCTTGGCGATACGGGCGACGGCGTACACCCCCGCACCCTTGACCAGCATGCACACCACCACGCCGCCGAGCAGCATCGGCCAGTTTTGCAGCACCAGCGGTATGTCGAGCGCCATGCCCACGCCCATGAAGAACAGGCCCAGCAGGATGCCGCGAAACGGCTCCACGTCGGCCTCCAGCTGGTGGCGGAAGGTGGACTCGGACAGCATCACGCCCGCCGCGAAAGCGCCCATGGCCATCGAGAGCCCGCCCCATTGCATGGCCAGGGCGGCCCCCAGCACCACCAGCAGCGCGGCGGCCGTCATCACCTCACGGGCGTGGGCGCGGGCCAGCACGCTGAACAGCGGGTTGAGCAGCCAGCGGCTCACGGCCACCAGGCCCGCCACGGCTGCGAGGGCGATGCCCACGGTCACCCAGCGCGACACGGCCTCACCCGTCGGCGCAGGGGACAGAAACGCCACAATGGCCAGCAGCGGCACGATGGCCAGGTCTTCAAGCAGCAGGATGGAGACAATGCGCTGGCCGCGCGGGGTGGACGTGTCGCCGCTTTCATCGAGCAATTGCATGACGATGGCGGTGGACGACAGCACAAAGCCCGAAGCGGCAATGAACGACACGGCGGCTGAAAGGCCAGCCAGCACCCCGGTGGCCGTGAGCAGCGCAATGCACACCAGCACCTGCGCCAGGCCCAGCCCGAAAATTTGCCTGCGCAGGTTCCACAGCCGCGAGGGCTGCATCTCCAGCCCGATCACGAACAGGAACATCACCACCCCCAGCTCCGCCACGTGCAGGATGGTCTGAGCATCGCTGAAAAAGCCCATGCCAAACGGCCCGATGGCCAGCCCCGCCGCGAGATAGCCCAACACGGACCCGAGACCCAGTCGCTTGAACAGGGGAACGGCGATGACGCCTGCAGCGAGCAGCACGACCACTTTGACGAGTTCGGTGCCAGATTCAGCAGCCATGGGGACTCCGGGAAGGAAAAAAATGCGAAAGGGAAGAGAGCGGGGCGAGGACAGGGCTTGAACAGCCTGCGCCGATGGTAGCCGCTGCCGGGGCCTTGCGCTGGGCTGCGCCTGCGCTTCAAGAGCCCGCGAAAAGCCCGCCCTCGTCCAGCAGCTCGAAGGTGATCTCGGGCCGCTGGTCCATGCCCTTCTTGATGGCGGCGGGGATGGCTTGGCGCGTCTTGCGGCACAGGCCGCGCTGCTCATGGACCAAGATGGTGATGCCCCGCAGCGTGCGCACCTCATTGGGGCTGGGGGCAATGGTGAGCTGGATGCCCAACTGCGCTGCCATGCGGTCTTGAACGCGGCGCAAGTCGGCCAGGCTGGTGATGTTCTCCAACCGGTGCAGCAGTTTTTTCTCTTCGGCCTGCGTGAGCATCAGCACGCGCGTATCGCCATCCAGGGACGCGAGCAGGCTGTCCCGATCGCACACGCAGGCGCCCGGCGGGCATTCGGTGCGGATGGGGAAAGGCGGCGCATTCATGGCGAACGCATTCTAGAAGGCTGGGGGCGGGGGGAGAATTAGGTGGGGCCATCCGGCCGCCGGCTGGCGGAGTGGGTGTTACCAGAAGTGCCTGTGGCAAACTCGCGCGCTTCGCATTTTGGTGCGTTTTGTTTGATTGAGCCTCAGAGAGTTTGTCCACACATGCAGCAGATCGTCCGGCAACTGGCCGCAGAAATCAGAGTAAGTGAACAACAGGTGCGTGCAGCGGTGGAGCTGCTGGATGGCGGCGCCACAGTGCCCTTCATCGCCCGCTACCGCAAGGAAGTGACCGGCGGCCTCGACGATATCCAATTGCGCGAGCTGGAAGCCCGCCTGTCGTACCTGCGCGAGCTGGAGGACCGCCGCGTGGCCGTGCTCAAGAGCATTGACGAACAAGGCAAGCTGACCGACGCGTTGCGCGCTGCCATTGCCGCCGCACCCACCAAGCAAGAGCTGGAAGACATCTACCTGCCCTTCAAGCAAAAGCGCCGCACCAAGGGCCAGATTGCGCGCGAGTTCGGCATTGAGCCGCTGGCCGACAAGCTGTTTGCTGACCCCACCCTGGACCCCGCTGTGGAAGCTGCAGCCTTCACCAAGCCGCCTGAAGTGCTGGACGACGGCAAGCCCGGTGCCGATTTCTCCACTGTGCCTGCGGTGCTCGACGGCGTGCGCGACATCCTCAGCGAGCGTTGGGCTGAAGACCCGGCGCTGGTGCAGAACCTTCGCGAGTGGCTGTGGGCAGAGGGCCTGCTGCGCAGCAAGAAGGTGGACAGCAAGAACGAGAACGACCCCGAGGTCTCCAAGTTCCGCGATTACTTCGACTACGACGAGCCCATCGGCCGCGTGCCCTCGCACCGCGCGCTGGCGGTGTTTCGCGGCCGGGGCCTTGAGATCCTGGAAGCCAAGCTCGTTCTTCCCGTTGAGCCCGAACCCGGCAAGCCCAGCATCGCCGAAGGCAAGATTGCCCTGCACCTGGGCTGGAGCCACCAGGGCCGCAAGGCCGATGACCTGATCCGCAAGTGCGTGGCCTGGACTTGGCGCGTGAAGCTGAGCCTGTCGACTGAGCGCGACCTGTTCGCCCGCCTGCGCGACGAGGCTGAGAAGATCGCCATCAAGGTGTTTGCCGACAACCTGCGAGATCTGCTGCTGGCCGCACCGGCCGGGCCGCGCGTGGTGATGGGGCTGGACCCGGGCATTCGCACCGGCGTGAAGGTGGCTGTGGTGGACGCCACGGGCAAGCTGGTGGAAACAGCCACGGTTTACCCCCACGAGCCCAAGCGCGACTGGGATGGCTCGCTCTTCACCCTGGCCAAGCTGGTGGAAAAGCACGGGGTGAACCTGATCGCCATCGGCAACGGCACGGCCAGCCGCGAGACCGACAAGCTGGCCGCCGACCTCATCAAGATGGCCGCCAAGGCGGACCGCACCATCGAGAAGGTGGTAGTGAGCGAGGCGGGCGCGTCCGTCTATTCCGCCAGCGAATACGCTTCGCAGGAGATGCCCGACGTCGACGTGAGCCTGCGCGGCGCAGCCTCCATCGCGCGCCGCCTGCAAGATCCGCTGGCCGAACTGGTCAAGATCGACCCCAAGAGCATTGGCGTGGGACAGTACCAGCACGACGTGAACCAGAGCGAGCTGGCGCGCACGCTGGGCACGGTGGTGGAAGACTGCGTGAACTCCGTGGGTGTGGACCTGAACACGGCCAGCGTGCCGCTGCTCAGCCGGGTCTCGGGCCTTTCGGGCAGTGTGGC
>JBCNOJ010000177.1:0-9192 GCA_039593925.1 Acidovorax sp. | reverse complement strand
GCCGCTGTGCAACTGCTGCCCGGCCAGGGTGAGACTGTGGGCGCGCGCCTGATTGGCGATGAGCGCGTGATGGGCGTGATGTTCACCGGCTCCACCGAAGTGGCGCGCATCCTGCAGCGCACCCTGGCTGGGCGCCTGGACGCCGCAGGCCGCCCCATCCCGCTGATCGCAGAGACCGGCGGGCAGAACGCGATGATCGTGGACTCATCCGCCTTGGTGGAACAGGTGGTGGGCGATGCCGTGTCGTCCGCCTTTGACAGCGCAGGCCAGCGTTGCTCCGCCCTGCGCGTGTTGTGCGTGCAGGAAGAAGCCGCTGATCGCGTGGTCGAGATGCTGCAAGGCGCCATGGGCGAACTGCGCGTGGGCAACCCTGCCGAGTTGCGCGTGGACGTGGGCCCCGTCATTGATGCCGAGGCGCAGGCAGGCATCACCCAACACATCGACAAGTTCAAGGCCCAAGGCCACCGCGTGTTGCAGCACCCGAATCACGTTTCTGCAGTCAGCGCACCGGGCACCTTTGTGCCCCCTACCCTGATCGAACTGAACCACATCGGCGAGCTGCAGCGCGAAGTGTTCGGCCCGGTACTGCACCTGGTGCGCTACGCCCGCAACGACCTGGACCAGCTGCTCGACCAGATCAACGCCACCGGCTACGGCCTGACGCAGGGCGTGCACACCCGCATCGACGAAACCATTGCCCGCGTGGTCAACCGCGCCCATGCCGGCAACGTGTACGTCAACCGCAACATGGTGGGCGCCGTGGTGGGCGTGCAGCCGTTTGGTGGCGAAGGCCTGTCGGGCACGGGGCCCAAGGCGGGCGGGCCGCTGTATCTGCTGCGCCTGCTGTCGCAGCGCCCAGCCGATGTGCTGGCGCGCACCTTTGCCGAGGCCGACCGCACCAGCCCGCCCGACACCGAGCGGCTCGAGCGGCTGTTGACTCCATTGGCCGCGTTGCAGCAATGGGCGCTCCAACAAGGCAAAGCAGCGTTGTCTGCCGCATGCCAGCAATTTGCCCATCAAACCCAAAGCGGCACCGCGCGCGCCCTGCCCGGCCCCACGGGCGAGCGCAACGTCTATACCTTGGCCCCGCGCTCCCACGTGCTGTGCATGGCCACCTCGCAAGACGATCTGTTGGTGCAAACCGCCGCCGTGCTGGCGTCCGGTGGCACCGCGCTGTGGCCCACCGTGCACGGCACGCTGCGCGCGCAGATGCCCCCGCCGGCACAAGCGCAGATCACATTGCGCGACAAGGCTTTGAGTGACAGTGCCGTGACGCTGGACGCAGTGCTGCACCACGGCGATGCCAACTCGCTGAAGGTGGTGTGCACGGCCCTCACCCACCGCGACGGGCCCATTGTGGGCGTGACGGCGATGGCGCCCGGTGCCACCGACATTCCGCTGGAGCGGCTGCTGATCGAACAGGCTCTCAGCGTGAACACGGCGGCGGCGGGGGGCAATGCAAGCCTCATGACGATTGGCTGAGTGAGGCACTGCGTGAGACCGCGGACCGCATACTACTAGTCAAACTGGCCTCTAGCGCTTTATGGACAATCGCTAGCAGCTATCAATCGAGTAGCACTTTGGTCAGTTGATGCTTCGCAAGCCGCAGCACCAAAGCGGGCCAAAAGCGGGGCAAAAGCGGGCCCAGACCGTGCAAGCCAGCCATCAAACACCAGCGCTCTTTAGCTTGAACACCGGGCGCCTGCCCCCCACCCTCAGGCCGCGCGCGTTGATGATCTCCGACGCGCGACGTTTTGCCAGCGCCGCGCGCTGTGGTTCGTCCAGCCAACCCAGTTGGTCCATCACCTCCACGGCAGCCGCCACCTGCGCCACCATGTTGCCGTCCATGATCTTGAGTGCAAACGCCTCCCCCCGGCTGCGGCTGCCCACCACCTGCACGCCGTCGGCCCCGGTTTTGGACACCCAGTCGCCGCGGCCTACCCGCATGAATTCGTTGTCGTGCCGGCCTGTGCCCGAACCCAATTCGGGGTGGGCCACCATGGCGTCGGCCAGTGCGGTCAGGCTCTGGTCCAGTTCGGTGTCGGGCGCTCCACCCGCCAGACGCGCGTAGCCGCGGGCCAGGTGCGACAGCGGCATGGCGTAGTTGGGGGCCGAGCATCCGTCGGTGCCCGCAGCCAACTGTTGCGGGGCCAGGCCCACCGCCTGCGCCACGCGCTCGCGGACCGCTGTCTGCAGCGGATGGCCGGGTGCCAAGTGGTCGTCCTGCGGCAAACCTTGGTGCACGCAATAGGCCACAAACCCTGCGTGTTTGCCACTGCAGTTGTTGTGGCGCTCGTCGGGTGCAAACCCGGCAGGCAGTTCCAGGCCCGGCACACCCAGCGCGGCAAACATGGGCACATGGCAGCCGCAGCGCAGCGCTTTGTAGGTCATGTCCACGGTGGCGAGCATGTGGTCCACCTGCTGCACGTGCATGGGCTCACCGTTGTGGCTGGCGCACAGCAGTGCCAGGTCTTTCGCGCCCCAGCCAAGCGCCCTTGCAGTCCCTGACTGCATCAGCGGCAGTGCCTGGAAGGCCTTGATGGTCGAGCGCGTGAAGGTCAACGCATAAGGGTCGCCCACCTGGGCAAGGACTCGGCCGTCGCGGTTTGCCACGGCCACGGCCCCCCAGTGCTGGCATTCCACCAGGTCACCGCGAGTGACTTCGATCAACGGGACGAATTGCATATGCGATCTGCGTAGTGAAGACAAATCTGGCTTCTACTTCGACGCAGGCGCCAAAGTCAGCTCGTGCACCCAATTCGACGGCGTGCGATGCAAAGCACGGTACCCGGTCTGCGCCCAGGTGGTACTCATGTCGCGGTAGCGGGGCGAAAACACCAGGCCACTCTGGCCCGTCTGGTAGATGAAGCGCGACTGCTCCAGATCGGCCAAGTCGTACACGGCACGCAACGACGCCGCGTGGCGGTTCACGAACGGGCCCTTGGCCTCACCCGCGTTGTACTGACCCACATTCACGGTGTACGAATCGCCGTGGGACGGCACACTCACGTCAAAAAAGCGGGCCAACGCCGCCACGTTGCCGAACGGCCGATGCGCACTCACCGCCGGGTGGGCGGCGCCCCACTGCCAACGGGCGGGGTCGGCACCGTAGGCCGATTGCAGGCGGTCCAGCGCACGCGACAGCGCGGCAGCAGATTGCTCGGCACAGGTGCTGGGCTGGCACCACCAAGCGTCGTTGCGCTCCAGCATACCCTCCAGGCCAGCGCGGTAGTCGCGCTTGCCGTAAGTGGCCTTGAAACGGTCTTCACCAATGCGCGGGATGACAAGACCACGGGTCAACTCATCGGCCCAAGCGGCAAAAATCAGCGGAGCGGCCCTGTTGGCGTCCATGACGCCGTTGAAGTCTTTCAGCTGCGCTTGCGCGGCCGCTGCGAGAGCATGGGTCGACTGCGTCTGTTGTAGGTACGGCAAAAGGCGACGCGTGGCCAAGGAGGTGACGTCGCTGTGAATGGCCTGCATGGTTTGCGCATCGTGCTTTTCGGTGGCCTCGATCAGCTGCGCGATGCGCTCATAGCGGTAGGGCAAGGCCCAATCCTGCGTGAGGTAATGGGGGTAGTCTGGCGCCGTGATGCGCTGGTTGGCGGTGGCCACCCAGCCTTTGCTGGTCCCGTCGTCCTGCGGTGTCTGGGCATAGTCCAGCCAGCCTTTCCACTCGTACCGCGCGTCCCACCCAGGCGACGGCGCCACGCCACGAATGTCATTCGCTGCATCCCGCAGCGGCACGCGGCCCACAGCCTTGAGGCGGATGTTGCCCTGGTCGTCGGCAGCCACAACGCTTTGCATGGGCGAGTGGTAGTGCGACAAGGCCTGGAACAGCTCGTCCACGGTCTTGGCCTGGTTGGTCTGCAGCCCGGCCAACACGGTCTGGTTGTCTGCATCCAGTGCGCTCCAGCGCAGCGCGAGCACATAGCGGCTCATGTCCAGCACCTCGGCGTGCACTGCCTGCGCATCGCTCAGCACCGGCCCGTGGCGCGTGTGGCGCAGCGGCACCACCACGTCGGCAGCGCCTTTCACGCGAATGGTCTCATTGCGCACGTCAAAGGCCGCCCAGCCATCGGGCGTGCGGTATTGCGCGGGGTTGGCAGGGTTGATCTGCTCGAGATAGAGGTCCTGCACATCCGGGCCGGTGTTGGTAAAGCCCCAGGCCACTTTGTCGGTGCGGCCCAGCACCACAAACGGCAAGCCCGGCAAGGTAGCCCCCACGGCATCGATGGCGGCAATCGGTGTGCCATCGGATGCCTGGCCCGCAGGCGACTGCATGCCCGCGAAATACCAGATGGCCGGTGCGGACAAGCCCAGGTGCGGATCGTTGGCCAGCAGCGGTTTGCCACTGACGGTGCGGGTGCCCGCCAGCACCCAGTTGTTGCTGCCCTTGCCCTCGTTCGTGCCCGCGTTGCGGGTCAGCTCTTCGGCCCACGCCAGCATGCCGGCGCTGATCTGGCGTGACAAGAACCCGCTGGGTTCGGCTTGTGGCTGCACCACAGCCGGTGTGGTGGACGCTGTCGACGCCGCGGCCGGAGCCCGGTAAACACCCAATTGCCGGTACAACGCCGACAAATCGGCAGTGGCGGCAGGCCGTTCGCCAGGGTATGGCGGCATCAGCTGCCACAGCCGGTCCGTGTCCAGCGTGCGGGCCACAGACATGCGCGCAAACTCGTTACCCCAATTGCCCCCCAGGTCCAGCGCCATCATCAGCGCCCAGCCCACGCTGTCCTGCGGCTCCCACACCGCACCGGCGTCGCCACCGGGCTTGACACCGAGCACATGAAACTCAGGCGGCAGTGTCTGCGGGCGATCTTTGTGAAACGCATGGATACCGCGGCTGTAGGCCTGCAAAGCCTCCTGCGCATACAGGGGCAGGCTGTTGTACTGGCGCTGTGCGACACCAGTGATGTCGAGTGCACGCATGAGCTTGTCCGTCTCCAGCGTCGCCTCGCCAAACACTTCCGACAGCTGGCCGTGCATCACACGGCGGTTGAACTCCAGCTGCCAGGTGCGCTCTTGCGCGTGCACATAGCCCATGGCAAACCAAACGTCTTGCGGGTTCTGCGCACTGATGTGCGTCACGTCGGCCGCATCGCGCCGAACCTGCACCGCATCGCGCAGGCCCGCCACGCCCAGCTTGCCATCCACCACCGCAAAGCTGCGCTGCACATACACCGCTGCACCGGTGCCTGCCAGCAGCACGGCCACCACCAGCCCCACGGCTGTCAGCTTCATCCACGCCATCTTGAATGTCTCCTGTGTCTTGTTGGGTTTGTGGTCATCCAGCTTGCCGAATTGTGGCCGCTGGGGTGGCCTGCACGCCCCGTGGTTTCACGGGCTTGCACCAGGCCCAAGTGCCGGGCCGCTCAGCGCCCATGCGCCAACGTGCGAAACGCTGGCGCGTCAGCCCAAGTGCACGCTGCTGCCAGCCACCTGAAAGTTCATGACAGGCGCACTTGGTTCGTTGAACGACACGCCCAGCGCAATCTGCCCCGTGCCGTGCAGGATGCACGCGTCGCGCCGCAAACGCACCGGCGAGTCGCTGCCATCAAAGCGCACCCAGGTGCCAAAGCTGCTCATGTCGGTCAGCACGAAACCGCTGTTGCGCCAGTCGATGCGCGCATGCAGGCGCGATACACGGGGGTCGTTGATGCACAGCTCGGCATCGGTGGCTCGGCCCACATGCACGGGCGCATCCGACGAGGAGAACGACATGTCCACGCCGTGCCATGAAAACTGGATCTGCCCCAGGATGGAATCCGCAGGCGCGAAATGGCTGATCAACCCCGCCTGCATGGTGAGCGAATCAGGCTCTTCGTTTTCGCGCCACTCCACTTGGTAAAGCATGAGCAGCTCGGTCTTGCCGCGGATCTCCATCATGCCCAGCTTGCGGTACCAGACATCGGGGGCGGTGCCCGCCAGCAGCACGGCCGTTTCGGTGGCCCATATCTCTGCAGGGCCTGCCCGCTCGCACAGGCGCGACGCCACGTTCACAGCGTCGCCGTAGCAATCGCCATCCACATCCAACACCTCGCCACTGGCAACGCCGATGCGAATGTCCATGCGCAAAGGCTGCGGCCAGCGGTCGAGCCGGGCCTGGTGGTGGCGCAGCATGGCGCTCGTGGCCACGATGGCGCTGGATGCATCGCCAAAGACGCACAGCACGCCGTCACCCAGCTTCTTGACCACCCGCCCGCCGCTGGCCTCTATGGAATTGGCGATCCACTGGGTGACTTGGGTGACCGCTTCAGTGGCCTTCTCATTGCCCAGCGTTTCGTACAACGACGTGCTGCCAGAAAGGTCTGCAAAGACCACTGTCGACAACACACTCATGAACGCTGGCCTCTGAGTAACATCATGTGAACCAGTTTAGTTCAAGCAGATTGGGGACGCACTGTTTAAACCGTTAACAATTTTGTGCGGGTTGCGCGCGCCCAGCAGGATGGCCTGAAGCAGAGAGTGACCGCGGCCAGCCGATGCGAATCACTCACAAAAACACACGATAACGCGACTCAAATACCCACCAATACGTAAAAATTGGCAAAAAACACATGGTGTTTGTTGTCTTTGCGCAAAAACGAGCGCGCACCCTCTTGTGCCCAGCGCGTCTCCCGCTTAATTTGGCCGACCCTGTTACAAAAACCTGCACAGCGCCTCACTTCATGCGTTGGAACAAGCCCAATATCCGCAACAGCCTGGACGACCTCCTCGGCCGGGACAAGCCGTCGTCGACGGCCTGGGTGCGCGACCACGGGCTGGAGGAAATTCGCCGGGTCATGCTGCAAAGCCTGATGGGCGTGTCAGGCTGTGAAGTGGCCCGCATGAACATGAGGCTGCGCTACGCGGGCGACATTGAGGCGCTGTGGTACCTGCGCACCGACCTCTTCAACACCCTTGTGCTGCAGCGCGGGCAGGCCAGCGCCCAGGATGCGCTGGACCGCATTACGCCGCTTTTTCAGGGCCAGCTCCCCCGCGCGCTGCGGGCACCGCTGCTCCAGCCTGTGCAGCACGTACACCACTGACGCTGCTGGGCCAAGGCAGCGGACACTGCCCCCCCAGAAAAATCCGGGATTGACTTACTGGTGACCCCAGTAGATCAGCGCGTCCCGCGCCTCCACCGACAGCGACACCGTAGCCCCCACCGGCAGCAGCACCTTCGTCTCCACATGCCCAAAAGGCAGGTTGGTCAGCACCGGCGCCTTGATCTGGGTGCGCAGCCAGTCCACCACCGACTGCAGCTTGTAGCCCTTGTCGTGCGGTGCCAGTTTGTAGTTGGTGAATTGCCCCAGCACCACGGCCTTCTGTTGTGCCAATACGCCAGCATGCAGCAGTTGCGTCAGCATGCGCTCGATGCGGTAGGGGTGCTCATGCACGTCTTCCACAAACAGCACGCCGCCCTTGATCTGCGGGAAATAAGGCGTACCCACCAGCGATGCCAGCACGGCCAGGTTGCCGCCCCATAGCGTCGCGCTTTTCACGTAGATATTGGGCACTGCGGGCTTGCCGGTGACTGGGTGCGGCTTTTCGTTGTGCATGCGCCAGCCGGTGCCTTCTCCATGGCCGGTCAGCAGGTCGTCGAAGCAGGCTTCCATGATGTCGTCGGGCTCGCCCTCCACACCCAAGTCCGCACCCAGCGATGGGCCTGCCCAGGTGGTGGCACCCGTCTTGGCCAGCACCGCCATCTGGAAAGCCGTGAAATCGCTCACGCCCACGAAATGCGTGCCCTTTTCAATGGCTTTGGCCACCGCCTTGTAGCGAATGCCCGGCAGGATGCGCGTAAGGCCGTAGCCCCCGCGCGAAATCAACGCCACATCGGCACCGCTGGCGGCAGCACGGTGGATGGCCGCCAGCCGCGTTTCGTCGTCGCCCGCAAAACGGGTGTGGGTTGCCAGCGCGTCGGTGTCCACCTCGACCTCATGGCCCAGGGCCTTGATCCGTGCAATGCCGCGCTTGAAGGCAGCCTTGTCGCGCACGGCGCTGGAGGGCGAATAGATGTAGATGTGCTTGGGACCGTGGTCGTGGTGGCACTGCGAATGGTCGTGATCGTGGTCGTGCAAAGCGCTCAGGCCCACCAAGAGCCTGCTCCGTCAAAAATAGGGATGTCCGATGCCGCGTTAGCCGCCAACGCGGCTGGCACCGGCAAACGAGAAGTATTCCACAGCGCGTGCCGCCACGGCCTCGCCATGTTCCTGCACAAAGTGCCCCGCATTCGGCAGCACGACAGGCTCTGGGCAACCGCGTATGGTTGGTAGCAGCGCGCGCATGGAGGGCAATCCCAGTACCGGGTCTTGTGCGCCCACCACCATCAAGCTCTGGCCCTGCCACTGGTGCTGCCAGAAATCGCGGGCTGCTCGAGACGGGGCCGCACCTGCATCATCCATGGCGGCGGGCACGCGCTCCGGGAAGGCGCGCAACGCGGCGCGGTAGCCTTTGTCGGGGAACGGCGCGTCGTAGGCCGCGCATTCGGCAGGCGTGAGGTGCGGATTCCCCCGCGCCAGCAGGCGACCCACGCCGTAAAGCGGTTTGTCGCGGCACATCGCTCGCCATTCCACAAAACCTTTTGGCAAAGGCGCATCGCCGGTGGCCAGCAAAGTGTTCATCACCAGCAGGCCCTTGAAACGCTCTGGCATGGCCATTGGCAGCGTTAGGCCGAGGATGCCGCCCCAGTCCTGCACCACCAGCACCAGGTCACGCAAGTCAAGCCGATCGATCAACTCCAGCAGCACCTGGCGGTGCCATTCGAACTGGTGCACGCCCTCTTTCTTGGGCTTGTCACTTTTGCCAAAGCCGATCAGGTCGGGCGCAACCACGCGGTCGCCTGCGGCCAGAAACGTGGGCAGCATGCGGCGGTACAAGTAGCTCCAGGCCGGGTTGCCATGCAGGCACAGCCAGGTGCGCGGCGCGTTCATCGGGTCTGGCGGGCCCTCGTCCAGATAGTGCAAACGCAGTCCCGCCAGGCTGGGCAGGTCGCTAATGTACTTCGGCGCCCACGGGTAACCAGGCAAATCGGCAAAAGCGGCGTCGGGCGTGCGCAGCGCATCGTCGCGCAGCGGGTGGCGGGCCAGCGCCTCGGCACGCTGCTGGCGGCGGCGCTGCGCGAAAAAATCGCTCAGCAGGCTGGCACATTCATCGGCCAGCACACCGCCCTGCACCGCCGTCTGGTGGTTGATCTCGGCATGGCCAAAC
>JBCNOJ010000176.1:0-9205 GCA_039593925.1 Acidovorax sp. | reverse complement strand
GCACCAGCACGATGAATTGCCAAGGTGTAGGGGCGCTGCCCCCGGTGCGTGGCCGCAGGAAAAAAGTGGCGCGAAGGCCTTCAGTGATCCACCTCAGCAACGGCAGCACGCCAGAATCCGCGGACGAAGCGGGCGCCAAGAGCGCCGGAGCAGATTTCGGTGCCGGTGTGGACAGGGGCTCTGCGGCCTCTTCCAGCGGGATTTCGATCTTGGCCGTCGGCTCCGCATCCCATTGGCTGGGAAGGGTGTCTGCCCAGGCGCTCTTGTTCTTGGCGTTCAGGTCTTTCATGCGCGCATCATGCCATTCCAGCATGACGGGCCTTTTTGCGCTTAGGCAGCGTAGCGCGCTAGCTCGAAGAGGCAGGTGGACTCACAGCGGCCGGGGCGGGCACTGGCGGCGCAGCTGCCAACTCGGGCTGCAGCACCAGACGGTCCATCCCGCTGTAGCAGACAAAGCGCCGGTTGGTGGCACGCCCAATGGCGCACAGCCCCAGTTGCTGGGCCACCGCATGGCCCATCTGTGTCATGCCACTGCGGGACACCACGATGGGCACACCCATCTGGGCAGACTTGATGACCATCTCGCTGGTAAGGCGGCCTGTGGTGTAGAAGACCTTGTCTGCGCCGCCAATTGGCCCATGCGACGCAGCAGCCGTGGCAGCGCCATCGCCCGAAGGTGGAGCCTCCTCGTTCATCCACATCCAGCCGGCAATGGTGTCGATAGCGTTGTGTCTGCCCACGTCTTCCACAAAGGTCAGCAACTGCTCCCCTTGGAACAGCGCGCAGCCATGCACAGAGCCGGCCGACTTGTAGGTGCTCTCTTTAAGGCGGATGGCGTTGACGATGCCGTAGAGCTGGGCCTGGGTGAGGCGCGCCTCGGGTAACACGATGCGGTCCACCTCGTCCATGAGGCCGCCAAACACGCTGCCCTGTCCGCAACCCGTCGTCACCACCTTGCTGGCGGTGCGCTCTTCAATGCGCTCGATGCCATGGCGGGTGCGCACGGCCGCCGCGTTGACATCCCAGTCCACCGTGATGGATTCGATGTCAAAAACCGACTCCACCAGGCGCTGGTTGCGCAAGTAGCCCAGCACCAGCAACTCGGGTTGCGCGCCCAGGGTCATCAGCGTGACCAATTCGCGTTTGTCCACATAGACCGTGAGCGGGCGCTCCGCAGGAATCTGCACCTGCTCAGTTTCGCCATGCTCGTTCACCACGCTCACGGCATGGGTGAGCGGCGCTTGGGCCTGCGTCAACCGCGGCCACACGGAAGGACGTGCGATGGAGAGGTCAATGGTCATGTGCCAACTGTACGCATTGCGGCGCGACTGTGCGCGCCCAGGCACCGTGCGCAAGCGGAGCCTGTCTCTCAAAAAAAGAAACCGCGCCACACGATGTGACGCGGCCTGGAGAAGAAGCGAGCGAGGCAGCTTAGGATTTGGGAGCCGATGCACCCGCAGCAGGCGCCTGGGGGCTTGCCGTGTTGGGAGGGCTGCTGGCCGTGCCTGGTGGCGAATGTGCGCCAGCGGCTTCAATGGGTTTCGCTTCGGGCGGGGTGTAGGCGAAGGGGCCTGGGTCCATGCACGCGGCACTTGTCGCCGTGGAGGGCTTGGCGTTCGGCGTGGTCTTGCGGTAATGCGCTGCCACCTTGTCTTGCGACAGGCAGAGCTTGTAGCTGTCGACCTTGCCAGCCCACGCCGCCCTGGCAGCGGCTTCTGCCGCCTTGGCGGCAGCTTCTGGCGTGGGCGGTGGCAGTTTGGCCAGTGCGGCAGCACTGACGGCCGCCGCCGCAATGGCAATGAGGGAGGTGCGGAAAGAGGAGGTGAATGTCATGGAAAACCTCATGCCTGAACGGGCTTGCCGGCCGCTGCCTCGCCCGTGTCCGGGTGGCTGCGTTGCCGCGGAATCTTGCCTGCCTGAATATCGTCGTACCAGAGCTCATGGTGCTCCTTGGCCCAGCCTTCGCTCACGTAGCCCGTGCGCATGGCCTTGTAGGCACCGCGCATGCCCACTGTGCCCATGTAGATGTGGCCACAGATAAGCCCCATCATCCAGATGGCCAGCGTGGCATGGATCATGTGGGCAATCTGCATGTCGCTGCGCACATCGCCAAAGCCCGGGATCAACTTGTCGAGCACCAGACCGGTGGCCACCACCACGATGCCAGGGATGGTGATGCCCCACCAGAAGAGGCCTTTTTCGCCCGCATTGAAGCGGTGCGAGGGCACTTCATGGTGGTCGCCTTTGCTGAACATGCCGCCCCCCTTAAGCAGCCAGGTGAGGTCTGCGCGGGTGGCGATGTTGTCCTTGATGAACGTGAGAATGATCACCAGCAACGAAACCGCAAACAACGGCCCCATGAAGTTATGCACGTTCTTGAGCGCATAGGTCAGCCAGCCAAACAGCGTGGCGCCCATGATGGGCAGCAGAAAGAACTTGCCAAACGCCATCACGATGCCCGAAATGGCCAGGGCAACAAACGCGAAGGCATTGGCCCAGTGCGCCGCACGCTCAAACGGGGTAAAGCGCTCGATGCGCCGCGCGCCCGTGCCATCCGCATGGTCCTTGCCCATCGGCCCCTTCACGAAATAAAAGATGCCCAGGGCCAGCAACACGATGGCAAAAAACGCTGCGCCGTAGGGAATGATCCAGTGGTTGCGCACCTGCCGCCAGGCCTCACCCGCATTGGTGAAGCGCGAGCCGGGATACTGCACAAAAGGCTGTATCAGGTTGCCCGCCTCAGGCGCCTGGCTCTTGGGCAGGCTGCTGTAGCCGGTCACGCCCTGGCCCACCTGACGCCACATCGGGGCGTTGTTGCCGGGTTGCACCTTGGAGCGCTCGCCGTTCGTCTGCTCGGCGTAGCCGGGTTTGCTGCTGGCGTCCGGTTTGACCTCAAAGATGTTCTGGCTTTGGATTCCACCCGGGGCGGGTGCAGGAGCCACCGCTGGCGCAGCAGCCGATGCGGCTGCCGGCGCGCTGCCAGCATCCACTGCGGGCGCGGGCGTCTGGGCCTGCAAGGGCCCCCATGCCATGCCCGCCAACAGAGCCAGAGACCACACGATGTGTTTCATGGCGGGCCTCACTTGCTCTGGGTGCGGGTGTATTCGTTCTGCCCGTACAGCTGGCGCGCCTTGAGCTGCGCTTCCCAACTCGCTTTGTCGCCCGCTGTCCAGCCCGCTTGCGTGAAGTTGCTGCCAGTACCGGCATAGGGAGGCGAGTCACTGCGGATGGCGGCACCGGTCTGCGGCTTCTCGCCACAGGCTGTCAGGCTGGCAACCGCCAGAGCGGCCAACAAGGCAACGGGAATCAGGCGCTGCGTCTTCTTCATGACTTGCCTCCTGTGGGCTGACCCGCTTGCTGAGAACCGTAGGCCGTACCCCAGCCCCACACCTCGGCGCCCTTGCCACGCTGAACCACACGGTTGCGGAAGATGTCGGCAACCACGTCGCCATCGCCGGCCAACAGCGCCTTGGTAGAGCACATTTCAGCGCAGGCAGGCAGTTTGCCTTCCGCCAGGCGGTTGCGGCCGTATTTCTCAAACTCGGCTTGGCTGCCATGGGCTTCAGGGCCGCCAGCGCAGAAGGTGCATTTATCCATCTTGCCGCGCACGCCGAAGGTGCCAGCCGATGGGAACTGTGGCGCGCCGAACGGGCAGGCATAGCTGCAGTAGCCGCAGCCGATGCACACGTCCTTGTCGTGCAACACCACACCTTCTTCGGTGCGGTAGAAGCAGTTGACGGGGCAGACGGCCATGCAGGGCGCATCGCTGCAATGCATGCACGCCACCGAGATGGACTTCTCGCCAGGTACACCGTCATTGAGGGTGACCACGCGGCGGCGATTCACGCCCCAGGGCACCTCGTGCTCGTTCTTGCAGGCAGTCACGCAGCCGTTGCATTCGATGCAGCGCTCTGCGTCACAGATGAATTTCATTCGTGCCATGTTGTGTCTCCGTACAGCGCGCTATCAGGCGCGTTCCACGTTGCAGATCGTGGTCTTGGTTTCTTGCATCATGGTCACGCTGTCGTAGCCATACGTCGTTGCGGTGTTCACGGCTTCGCCGCGCACCACAGGCGCTGCGCCCTTGGGGTAGTAGGCCAGCATGTCCTTGCCCTGCCAGTGGCCCGAGAAGTGGAAAGGCATCCACACCGTGTCGGGCGCCACACGCTCGGTGACCAGCGCCTGCACGTTGATGCGCGCGCCCGTGGGAGAACTCAGCCACACGCGCTCGCCGTTGCGAATGCCCCGGTCGGCAGCGGTCTTGGGGTTGATCTCCACAAACGATTCCTGCTGCAGCTCGGCCAGCCAGGGGTTGGAGCGGGTTTCCTCGCCGCCGCCTTCGTACTCCACCAAGCGCCCCGAGCTCATGATGAGCGGGAACTTCTCGTTGACCTTGTCGGCAATGTTCTTGTCCTGCACGCTCTTGTAGAGCGTGGGCAGGCGCCAGAAGGCCTTCTTGTCGTCGTGCGTGGGGTACTTGGCCATGAGGTCTGGCCGTGTGCCGTACAGCGGTTCGCGGTGCTGCGGAATCGCATCCGGGAAATTCCAGACCACGGCGCGTGCCTTCGCGTTGCCGAAAGGATGGCAGCCGTGCTTCATGGCGACGCGGATGATGGCACCCGTGGGGTCGGTCTTCCAGTTCTTGCCTTCGGCCTTGGCCTTTTCGGCGTCCGAGAGGTCGTCCCACCAGCCCAGTTTCTTGAGCAGCACATGGTCGAACTCGGGATAGCCTGTGGTGATCTCGCAGCCCAGCGAATGCGAGCCGTCCTCTGCCAGCAGGTTGACGCCGTCTTTCTCCACACCGAAGTTGGCGCGGAAGTTGCCGCCGCCGTCCATCACGTGTTTGGAGGTGTCGTACAGATTGGGCGAGCCGGGGTGCTTGAGCTCGGGGGTTCCAAAACAAGGCCATGGCAGGCCGAAATAGTCGCCACCGAAGTCGTAGCCCGTCTCCTTGTCCTTGCCACCCTTGGCTTTCAAGGTCTTCACGTCGAACAGGTGCATGTTCTTCATGTGCGCCTTCAGGCGCTCGGGGCTTTGGCCGGTGTAGCCAATCGTCCAGACCGACTTGTTGATTTCACGCAGGATGTCTTCGACCATGGGCTCGTCCATGCCCTTGACCTTCTGCATCTTGTAGTTCTTGCACAGCTCGTCGGCAAAGCCGAGCTTCTGCGCGAACTGGTGCATGATCATGTGGTCCGACCGGCTTTCCCACAGCGGCTCGATGACTTTCTCACGCCACTGGATGGAACGGTTGGAGGCCGTGCACGAACCGCTGGTCTCAAACTGCGTGGCCGCTGGAAGCAGGTACACCGCGCGGTTGGGATTCAGGTCTTCGGCCTTGCCAGGCATGGCAGCCATGGCTGCGGTGGCCGATGGATAGGGGTCCACCACCACCAGCAGATCCAGCTTGTCCATGGCACGCTTCATTTCGAGGCCGCGCGTTTGCGAGTTGGGTGCGTGGCCCCAGAAGAACACGCCGCGCAGGTTGGAGTCCTGGTCGATCAGCTCGTTGTTCTCTAGCACGCCGTCGATCCAGCGCGACACCGTGATGCCGCTCTTGGTCATCATCGCGGGCGATGCATACTGCTTTTTGATCCACTCAAAGTCGACGCCCCACACGGCTGCAAAGTGCTTCCAGGAGCCTTCGGCCAAGCCATAGTAGCCGGGCAGTGAGTCGGGGTTGGGGCCCACATCGGTGGCACCCTGCACGTTGTCGTGGCCGCGGAAGATGTTGGTTCCGCCGCCGGTCTTGCCCACATTGCCCAGCGCCAGCTGCAGGATGCACGACGCACGCACCATGGCGTTGCCAATGGTGTGCTGGGTCTGGCCCATACACCAGACGATGGTGCCGGGATTGTTGTCGTGCAGCATCTTGGCGACCTTCAACATCTGGTCTTCCTTGACGCCGCAGGCTTCCTCGACCTTATCGGGGGTCCACTTTGCCAAGACCTCGTCGCGCACCTTTTCCATGCCGTAGACACGGTCGTTGATGTACTTCTTGTCTTCCCAGCCGTTCTTGAAGATGTGGTACAGCAAACCGAACAGGAACGGAATGTCGGTGCCCGAGCGGATACGCACATACTCGTCGGCCTTCGCGGCCGTGCGGGTAAAGCGGGGGTCCACCACAATCATCTTGCAGCCAGTTTCCTTGGCATGCAGCATGTGCAACATGCTCACTGGATGGGCCTCGGCCGCGTTGGAGCCAATGTACAGAGCGACCTTGCTGTTTTGCATGTCGTTGTACGAATTGGTCATGGCGCCGTAGCCCCATGTGTTGGCCACGCCGGCCACGGTGGTGGAGTGGCAGATGCGCGCCTGGTGATCGCAGTTGTTGGTGCCCCAGAAGCTCACGAACTTGCGCAGCAGGTACGCCTGCTCGTTGTTGTGCTTGGAAGAACCCACGAAGTACACGCTGTCGGGGCCGCTGGCCTTGCGCAGCTCCTGCATCTTCGCGGTGATCTCGTTGAGGGCCGTATCCCAGCTGATGCGCTCGTACTTGCCATTCACGAGCTTCATGGGGTAGCGCAGGCGGTACTCGCCGTGGCCATGCTCGCGCAGCGCAGCGCCCTTGGCGCAGTGCGCGCCCAGGTTGATGGGCGAATCAAACACCGGTTCTTGCCGCACCCATACACCGTTTTCCACCACGGCATCCACGGCACAGCCTACAGAGCAGTGGGAGCAAACGGTGCGACGCACCTCGATCTTGCTGTCGCCGATACCAACCTTGGCACCTTCGGCCGCGTTGGATTTTTTGACCAGAGTGAGTTGCGATGCCGCAAGACCTACACCGACCCCAAGACCCGAGCGGCGCAGGAACGAGCGCCGGTCCATGGTGGGCAGCGCCTGCGACAGGCCGCGCCGCAGGCTGTGCACAAAGGGTGAGGCCGACGACGATGCGTTCTGTACCGCGTGGGAAGACTTTTTGGTTAGCAACATGGCACGTCCCGCGTCAGAGTTGGGTGGTCTTGTAGTACTGCTTCACGTGCGCAGACAGGTGGTAGCCACCGCCTTTCTCAGGCGCAACGCGGGCAGGTTCAGACACATCTGCGGGAGCCAGGGCGACTTGGGGCAATGCGGTAACGGCTGCGGCAGCAGCCCCTACGGTGGCGGCGCCGGCAAAAAAGCTCCGGCGTGATGAATTGGGCTGGCGGTTCTGCATGCTTGTCTCCAGAATGGCTGGCAGCTATGAAACGGATTTCATACAGTCTATGACAGTGTGTAAATCACTGCAATCGAGCTTTACACCTCCCACTAATGCACTCATCTTTTATAGCGCTCGCATCAGGGTTTTCGCGGAGGTGAAGCTCACTCCAACATGTCGAAGCCCTGCGCTTCCACCGCCACGAAAGCCCGCGTGAACTGGGCCAACGCGGCATAAAAGCGGGCTTGTGGATGGGCACCGAGCGCATCGCACAACTGCAACACCCAAGGCTGCAAGTGCGTTGCAAAAAAGTTGCGCTGCGATGTCAGGTTGCAGACAGCAACGTCGTCGCCAGCGATCAGGTAGCGCATCACCTCGCACAGATAAGCCACATGGTCTTCGGTCTCTGGCATGGCATCGTCACGCGCCAGCCCCAGGCCGTCCAGATCGGCACGTAAGCGCGCCAGCGGTTTCTCGTTCAAGAAACCGCTGAGATAGTGCGACCCGTACAGGTACACCTCGGGCTTGCCCACACCGCCAAACAGGCGGTCGAATTCCAGCGCTATCTCGGCATCGCTCAGCCCGCGCGCCCTGCCCACCAGCACTTGCCACGGCTCCTGCAAAAACGCGCCATCGGCCGGCGCTTCCGTCACAGCCACACGCAACGCAGACAACAGCTCCGCGCTTGGCACTGCGTAATACAGCTGCGACAACAAACCATAGAGCTCGGCACGCGCGGTTTCCTCATCCAGCGCCGAGCTGGTGGGCGGTCCGGCAGATATCAGGGAAGGGTTGGCGCTCACAGATCGGTCACTTTCGTTTCGCTTTGGGAGGAATACAGGTCGATCACGCGGCAATCGCTGCACATCTTCAGGCGCTCCAGCGCCTCGCCCTGAAACATGGGGTGGCCCGCCAGCTTGCCCAGCATGGCCTCGATGGCCTTCACCGTGCCAAATGGCTTGCTGCAGCGCACGCAGGCCCAGGGCTTGGCTTCGTTGAGCACGCGCAGCTGCGCGCGCTCAGGCGTCAGCAGCAGACGCGGTTGCAGCGAGATGGCGTCTTCGGGGCAGGTGGTGGCGCACAGGCCACACTGCACGCAGTTCTTCTCGATGAAGCGCAGCTGCGGCAGCTGCGGGTTGTCCTGCAGCGCGCTGGCGGGGCACGCGCTCACGCAGCTCAGGCACAGCGTGCAGCGGTCCTTATTGACTTCGATGGTGCCCAAGGGGGCGCCAGTGGCAGGCAGGGCGATGGCTGCGGGCCGCTCTGCCACGGGCATCGGTGCTTGCTCAATGAGGTGGTCCAGCGCCATCTCCAGCGTGCTGCGCTTTTCCTGCGCTACAGCAAAACGCGCAGCGACTGCAGGCGTCTTCTGCCGCGTCTGCCCCAGCCTTTGCAACGCGGCATCGAGTTCGGTGGGGTGATTGGCGCGCAGCAGTTGCACATGGGTGCCGGTGTAGCCCAAGCCGCGCAAAATGGCCTGCGCCACATCCATCTGTGCTTGCAGGCCATCGAGGTACTGCGGGGCTTCTTCATCACTGCTCAACACCACCACTTGCGAGGCGCCGTAGGCTATGGCGCTGAGCCACAGGTCCACCCCCGTGCTGGCCGTGTGCCACAGCGGCACCGGGATCACATGGGCGGGCACGCCGTGCGCCAGCTTCAGCTGTGCAGCGCGGCCCAGCTCCTGCACCAAAGCCTGGCCACGCTCCTGGCTGTGCAACAACAGCACCGCATCCTTGCCACCTGCCGTGGTGTAGGTGGACAGCAGGGTCTTGAGCTTGGTGCCCTGCTCCGTCGCACCAGGGTATGCATAGGTCAGCGCCCCCGTGGGGCAGACGGTGGTGCAAGCGCCGCAGCCTACGCACAGGTTGGGGTTCACCACGATGCGCTGGCGGCCCTTGTCGCTGCTGACGGCCTCGGCCGAGCAGATGTCCACGCACGCATTGCAGCCCACGGTTTCGTTGCGACTGTGGGCGCAGAGCTTTTGTTTGTACGCAAAAAACTTGGGCTTCTCGAACTCACCCACCAGGTCGCGCAGTCGGGGCAGGGCCTGGCGATCGCTGC